>JBFMEF010000053.1 GCA_040753495.1 Candidatus Zixiibacteriota bacterium | reverse complement strand
TAAGGCGGAGGCGCGGAGAAAGTATAGCAGGGCGGCAGGTCACGCTTCGACTGATGTCGGACCTAAGAGCGGCCGCAACTCTCAGGCAGAGAGAAATGTTCTCTCTGCCGTCATTCCCGTGAAGACGCTTGCCCGCCGTGGCGGGGGAATCCAGAAACTGGTAATCTGGTTCCATCAGGTGGGACACCAGACGGCGCTGGCGTTTTCTGGATTCCGGGTCAAGCCCGGAATGACATTGGCCGTCAGGAGAGACTCCCCCGCCAGAAGCGGGGCAAGCTTGACGGCGCTGAGAATTGCCGAAGGCGGAATAGGGACGAGGTTGTCAAAACCCCCACTCGTCCCCCGCGAGGGACAGGTGACTCGGGGGGATTTTGATCTACGGCATAGCGTCGAGGTTGTCAAAACCCCCGCTCGTCCCCCGCGAGGGACAGGTGACTCGGGGGGATTTTGACCTACGGCATAGCGTCGAGGTTGTCAAAACCCCCACTCGTCCCCCGCGAGGGACAATTGACTCGGGGGGATTTTGACCTACTCGGCTACTCGGCTCTGTCATTAGTGAAGAAAAGGGCGGCAGGTCACAATTTTACGCCGCAAGAGCCAGAGATGAATCTGCTTTGCAGATATCAGCGTAAAATCGAGACCTGCCGCAACGGTAAGTACGTGTTGGTTTGCCTCTTTGGAAGGCTGTCGAAACCCCCACTCGTCATAAATGTCAGATTGCGTTCGGCTCCATGTTCGCCCACCGGGGCTTGATTTTTCTGCGTAAAATGATTATTATCAATGCCTAAGGAAGAATGTGGAGTAATTATGTTCGATAAGAAATTCCTCGAGGGAGTGGACAATAGACGTAAGAATTGGGCGAAAGAGGCGGAAAAAAATGGCAAGCAGAAATCGAGGCCGAGATTCATTACGGTTTCCGGCGATGAAATCAAAGACCTCTACACGCCGCTTGATATCGCCCATATCGATTTTGACAAGAATATCGGATTTCCGGGGGAATACCCCTACACCCGCGGGATTCATCATACGATGTACCGCACCCGTCTCTGGACAATGCGTCAGTTTTCCGGAATGGGGACGCCACGGCAGACCAACGAGCGGTATCATTATCTTCTGAATCACGGGCAGACAGGATTGTCGGTGGCGTTTGACCTTCCGACGCTGATGGGATTCGACAGCGACCACGAGCGGTCGCTGGGGGAGGTTGGGAAATGCGGAGTGGCGGTGGATACCCTGGCGGATATGGAAATACTCTTCGATAATATCAACCTGGGGCAGGTATCGACGTCGATGACGATAAATGCGCCGGCGTCGATTTTACTGGCGAAGTACCTGGCGGTAGCGGAAAAGCAGGGGGTGCCGTTTGACAAGTTGCGGGGGACGCTTCAGAATGACATATTGAAAGAGTATATCGCGCAGAAGGAGTGGATATTTCCGCCGGAGCCATCAATTAGACTGATAACGGACATGATGGCGTTCTGCACGGAGCATGTTCCGCAGTGGAATACGATATCGATTTCGGGGTATCATATCCGGGAGGCGGGTTCGACGGCGGCGCAGGAGCTGGCGTTTACGCTGGCGGACGGGTTTGCGTATATCGAGGCGGCGATAGCGGATGGGCAGGATGTGGATAAATTTGCGACGAGGCTGTCGTTCTTTTTCAATGCGCACCAGGATTTTTTCGAAGAGATAGCGAAGTACCGGGCGGCACGGAGGATTTACGCGCGCCGGATGAAGGAAAAGTACAAAGCGAAAGAGGAGCGGAACTGGCTACTCAGATTCCATACGCAGACGGCAGGATGCTCGCTCACGGCGCAACAGCCGGAGAATAATATTGTGAGGACGGCGCTGGAGGGGCTCTCGGCGGTACTGGGCGGGACGCAGTCGCTTCATACGAATTCGATGGATGAGACATTGGCTCTTCCATCGGACAAAGCCGCCCTCATTGCATTGCGGACCCAGCAGATAATTGCGCATGAGACGGGAGTGACGAATACGATTGACCCGCTGGCGGGGTCGTATTTTGTGGAGGCGCTGACGGACAAGATGGAAGCGGACGCGGAGGCGTATCTGGCGGAAATAGAACGTCGCGGGGGAGTGCTGAAATGTATCGAGGAGGGGTATTTCCAGAGGGAGATTGCGAAGGCGGCGTATCGGTATCAGAAAGAAATCGAGAAGAAGGAGCGGATAATAGTCGGGATAAACGATTACCTGGTGGAAGATGAAGAGATAACGATTCCGATTTTGAAGATAGATGAGACGGTGGAAAAGGAGCAGAAGGCGTTTATCCACAAGGTCAAGAGTGACCGGGATAACGACAAGGTGAAGCGGACGCTGGAAGAGCTTCGGATTTGCGCCGAGGGGAATGGGAATACGCAGAAGGCGATCCTGGATTGTGTGCGGGTGTATGCGACGGAGGGGGAGATAGTGGAGACTTTGAAGCCGATTTTTGGGGAGTATGTAGAGCCGCCGATTATTTAGCGCGAGCAGGTCAAGATTGACCTACGGAGAATTAATTCCGTCAGGAGAGACTCCTGACGGCGCATTAAAAGTCGAAACCGCGAGGGTTTAGAGCCGCCGATTATTTAGGCGAGCAGGTCAAGATTGACCTACGGAGAATTAATTCCGTCAGGAGAGACTCCTGACGGCGCATTAAAGGAGAGGCTCCTGACGGCGCATTAAAAGTCGAAACCGCGAGGGTTTCGACCTACGGAGATGATGTCTATCGGAAATGATGATGTTGAAACCACAGTTTCGACCTACGGAGAATTGAATTATTGAGAAATAGAGAATATGGCGGAAAAAATTAGAGTTCTTCTGGCGAAACCGGGACTGGATGGGCATGACCGCGGTATCAAAGTTATCGCGGCGGCATTCCGTGACGCCGGTTTCGAGGTGATTTACACCGGACTGCGGCAGACACCGGAGATGATTGTCAATGCAGCGATACAGGAAGATGTCGATGCCATCGGGGTCTCGATTCTTTCCGGGGCGCATATGACGCTCTTCCCGGCGATTATGAATCTTCTTCGGGAAAAGAAAGCGGACCATATCATTCTCTTTGGCGGCGGGATAATTCCGGATGAGGATGTCGCCGCGCTGGAGAAGATGGGGGTGTCGAAACTTTTTACGCCGGGGGCGACGACCGAAGAGGCGATAAAAT
>JBFMEF010000052.1 GCA_040753495.1 Candidatus Zixiibacteriota bacterium | reverse complement strand
AGGTTTCGACATCGAGGTGTGTCAAATCCGCGGGGGGTGACGTTCGCTTTATAATCCACATAACCTCATCCGGTTAGCTTCTTATCCTGGATTTTATGGCTCCATAATTAAATTATTCTCCATCACCCGCAAATTTAAGCCGTATATTTTACCAAATGGTTAATTAACCGGGAGGTTTAATAAAGTATGATGCAGGACCATCTCAGCGCCACCTTCTCCGCGTTGGCCGACCCGACCCGACGGGCAATTTTGGCCAGTCTCATTTCGGGCGCGGCTTCAGTACAAGAACTGGCGGCGCCCTTTCATATAAGTCTGCCGGCTGTTTCCAAGCATCTGCGGGTGCTGGAGCGCGCCGGGCTGATCGAGCGGGGGCGTGAAGCCCAGTGGCGGCCCTGCCGTCTTCGAGGCGAAGCCCTTAGAGAAGCGGCTGACTGGCTTGACCGTTACCGTCAGTTCTGGGAGGAAAGTTTCAACCGGCTCGACCTCTATCTGCAGGAAGTGCAGAGAGAAGAGAAAAGAAAGGCAGAAATGAAATCATCCGATATGAAACACCTCCGGGCAAAAAGAATAGGGAGGAGAAATGTCGACAAAAAGCGACACTAAATCTGGCGCCGCTGGCCGCGAAATTGTGGCAACCCGTATCTTTGATGCCCCGCGCGAACTGGTCTGGGAAGCCTGGACAGACCCGGACAAGATTACCCGCTGGTGGGGACCGAACGGCTTCACCACAACGACGGTCGAAATCGATGTCCGTCCGGGCGGAATATGGAAACATATTATGCATGGTCCCGACGGTACCGATTACCCCAATCTGACCCGCTATGTCGAACTGGTCAAGCCGGAACGTATTGTCTATATAAACAGCGGCGGAAAAGATGATATTCCACATGGTGAATTCCGGGCGACTATTACATTTGAAGATGAAGAAGGCCGGACGCGCCTGACAGTAAGAATGGAGTTTGCCTCCGTTTCCGAGCGCGACCGTGTCGCCAGAGAGTATGGCGCTGTCGAGGGCTTGGAGCAGCATCTGGCGAGACTTAGGCAGTTTCTGGAAAACAATCCGATTAACTCACAGAAAGGTTGAATTATGGCGAAGAGCAGCACCCCGGGCGCCAAGACAAAAACGAGGGACCTTGTGATTACGCGAATCTTTGATGCTCCGCGCGAGCTGGTTTTTAAAGCCTGGACGGAGCCGGAACGAATGAAGAAGTGGTGGGGTCCTAAGAATTTCACCGCTCCGGTAATCAAAATCGACCTGCGGGTCGGAGGTAAATTTCTGGGATGCATGCGTGACCAGGAAGGCCGGGAATACTGGTCCACCGGCACCTACAAAGAAATCAAATTCCCTGAGAAAATTATCTGCACCGACTCCTTCGCAGACGAAAACGGAAACGTGGTGCCTGCGTCGCACTATGGAATGGCGGAAGATTTCCCCCTGGAGATGCTGATTACCGTCACTTTTGAAGACCTGAACGGCAAAACCAGGATGACCCTGGTGCATTCCGGTTTGCCGGCCGGTGAGATGGGCGAGATGGCTTCCGCCGGATGGAGCGAGTCGCTTGACAAACTGGCTGAGAGCCTGAAATAACCTCTGTAAGCGCATCAAATCGTTTTGAACTGGAGAGAATGAGATGACAGAGGTGCGACCACGGTGGCGCTCTAAGAAAGGTTCCCCGCCCAAAGATATTGATGAATATCTGGCGGGGCTTCCGGAGCCGTATCGCGCGGCCCTGCAGGACCTGCGCCAGAAAATCAAAGCCGCAGTTCCCCAGGCGGTCGAGGCGATCAGTTATGGACTGCCGACTTTCAAACAGAACGGGGGGCTGGTCGCTTTCTCAGCCACGGAAAGCCACTGCAGTTTTCATCTGATGAGCCCATCGGTTATGGCGGCTCATAAGAAGCAAATCACGGAGTTTTCCACCACCACCGCCACCATTCACTTTCAGCCCGACCGCCCTCTTCCGGCATCACTGGTGAAGAGGCTGGTGCGGGCGCGGGTTGCGGAGAACAATCGAAAGAAATGAAAGGACACTTTATGAAAGGGTATGTGGACCTTTACCTGCTGGCGGTACCCAAAAAGAATCTTGCCGCCTACCGTCAAATTGCCAGGCGGTTCGGCGAAATTGTCGCCGAGTACGGCGCCCTCGAGTACCGGGAATTTCTTGCCGATGAACTCAAGTCAAAATTTTCGCCCGGATTCGACAAATTATTGAAATTGAAACCGGGTGAAGTGATGATTTTCTCGGCGGTTGAATTCCGCTCCAAGAAACATCGCAATGACGTCAACAAAAAAGCCTTTCATGACCCGCGAATGCAGGAGATGGCGAAGATGAAGCCGCTTTTTGATAAGAAGCGGATACATTATGCCGGGTTCGCCACTTTCGTTAAAATGTCTCCTCGATAGAGACCGCACAAGGATTACATGCTATGGCAAGAAATCGGCGACGACCAAACAGAATGTCAAACTGCGACCGGACAATGGTGGCTGAATTTGATTATTCCCGTCTAAGCCACCAGTTTCGAGTCCTGGCTCGACCGGCGCAGCGCGCCCTCGTCAATAACGGCATCTTTACTCCCGAAGACCTCGCCGGAAAAACGATTGACGAAATTTCACGACTTCACGGAATCGGCGCGTCGGCGCTCTCGACGATGAAAAATATTCTCCGCCGAAATCGCCTGCAGTTCAGGATATGATAACCGGATTGAGAACAAAGTAAAAAAGGGAATCAAAATGAAATCTATTATGCCGTGCCTCTGGTTCGATAAAGAGGCGGAGGATGCTGTCAATTTCTATATATCAGTCTTCAAGAATTCGAAAATTCTGGATATTGCCCGTTTCACCGAATCGATGGCCGCCGCATCCGGTCAACCCAGCGGCACGGTGATGACGGTTGCCTTTCAACTCAAAGGCCAGGATTTTCTGGCGCTTAACGGCGGTCCCCATTTCTCGTTTACCCCCGCCGTATCGTTCGTCGTCCGATGCGATTCCCAGGACGAGATTGACTATTACTGGGATAAGTTATCGGAAGGAGGGGAAATTGAGCAGTGCGGCTGGCTGCGGGATAAGTACGGTCTCTCCTGGCAGATAGTTCCTTCCAATATCGGGGAAATGATAGACGACAGCGACAGCAGTCGAACTGATAAGGTGATGAAGGCGCTGCTCGGGATGAAAAAAATCGATATGAATGCTCTCCAGAAAGCCTTCGAGCAGGTCTGAAAGGATTCCTTGCTGCAAAGATAAGCGGACGGAAAGAGAATCGCGTGCCGTTCAGGAGAATGGGGAAACTGTCGGGGGAGTTTGCTGTTATTATAAAATACGTATCATGAATCTTCAGGAGATTGGCTCAAAACCGGCAGGTATTGCCTGATTCGAAAGGATGCCGCAGATGTTTCTAACTTCACTTGACAGGTTTCGAGATATCGGGCTTTTGATTTTGCGTCTCGGCTGGGGCTGGGCATACCTCTGGATACATGGCGGACCGAAAATTTTCGGCGGAATGGAGCGCTGGGAGAAATTGGGCGG
>JBFMEF010000051.1 GCA_040753495.1 Candidatus Zixiibacteriota bacterium | reverse complement strand
GGGTTACAAAAATGTGCCTATTTATTCGCCCAATTCGCGCTCAGCTTATAGTGACTTCGGTTTAGAAAAGACGCCGTTTCGACGATTAGGCTGGCGCGGAATGGTCTTCATCGATTGCTTGATTAAGGCTTTGCTCACAACCAGACCTTACGAAGTCGAGAAGGGGACATCAGAAAACACCTATAACCACTATCTAAAGACGCTGCAGGATTGCATCATCGCTGGCAACGATATCAATCTGCTGGCGGAAGAGGCCGCCGCGAAATTCGCCCAGATTAAATGCCACCCGCGAGGGAAACCGGTAATTGGGTTGGTGGGGGAGATATATCTTAGAAACAATCGTTTCTCCAATAATCATCTTATAGAGAAACTGGAAGCTCTGGGGATGGAGGTCCGTCTCGCCACTTTTGGAGAGTGGGTGAATTACACCTCTTTTACCTTCAAGCTTGATTCATTATACAGAAAAAGATGGAAGAATATAGTCAAAGCCACTCTGCAGGGGTATTATCAGCATCGTGACGAAAAAGAAATCGAGAGACATTTCCAAAAGAATTTCCCAATTGAAAAAGAGAGCTCGATTGCGCGGGTGCTTCAGTATGCTTCGCCCTATCTGCCGGTAACGGTTAGAGGCGAGGCGGTCCTTTCCATAGGCAAGGCAGTCGATTTCTTCCAGTCGGGAGCCTCGGGAATTATCAATTGCATGCCATTTAACTGCATGCCGGGGACAATTGTCACTTCCTTATCCCGACGGGTGGCGGCTGACTTGCGTAATATTCCGTGGCTGAATATCAGCTATGAGGGGCTTCAGGACACTGGTGAAGAAACCAGGCTGGAAGCCTTTGTGGAGCAGGTCCGCAATTTTGCCCGGAATTCGCAGGAGACAACGACTCAGAGAATAGCATGAGCGCGCCACGGCATCCGAAGGTCGACGAATTAATAGATTCCTTCCTCGATACCTACTGGCAGATAAACTGCTCTTCGGCTACTTTTAATGGCATTCATAAATATGACTCAGAATTGGACCACTGGGGAATTACCGAGCGGAAAGAATATCAAAGAAAGCTTCGTAACTGGCGCCGCGAAATCGAGACACGGCTGAAAGCGGATACGCTGGACCCCGGGGAGAGGCTGGACCTGGAAGTGCTTCTGTGCGAAATCGAGAAAGGGATAGCCGAGGGGGAATATTTCGACCGCTTTAAGAATGACCCGTCTCTATATCCCAATGCGGCAATCATGGCGCTTTTGATTCTCGAGATTAGGGAATTTGCGCCCCTTGAGGAGCGGCTGGCGGCGCTACTGGGGCGGCTCAAGGATATACCCCGCTTTCTCACGGAAGCAATGGATAGTCTGAGACAATCAGAGAAAATTCCGCGCGAATGGCTGACAATGGCTCAGGAAGCCAACTCGGCCGCTCAGAAATATTTTACAAGCATAATAACAGGAACAGCGACAAAATTCCCGCCGCTGCGCCACGAGCTAATGGCTGCCGCCACTCTGGCTTCTAAATTTGTCGAAGAATATGAGCAATTTATAAGCAATGAGTTGCTTAAGCGGGCAGATGGCTCCTTTGCGGCGGGCAGTGAATTCTACGAAGTTCTTCTCCAGCGACATCATCTGCTGCCCTACCGAGCCTCGGACCTCAAAAAGATGGGGCAGGAATATCTGGAGCGGACACTCCGGGAGATGCGTGAGACGGCAGCTGATATTGAGCCCCGGAAAAGTCTTCGGGAAGTTATTGAAGATATCAAAAAAGATACCCCCGAAGAAGCCGAGCTGGAGAATTATTACCGCGAAGTGGTACGGAAAACACGGGAATTTGTCGTGGCTCGGGGGCTGGTAACTCTGCCGCCTGACGAGTCTCTGGAAATAATGACTACGCCCCCTTCAGAACGGGGAACACTGCCTTATGCGGCGTATATGCAGCCGGCTCCGTTTGAAACCAATCAAAAGGGATATTTCTGGGTAACTCCGCTTGACAAACGGCTCAGCCGGGAACATCAGCAGACACAGCTGACCGGTCACAGTCGCGCCGCCATTGAAGTCAGGGCGCTGCACGAGGGGTACCCGGGGCATCATTTGCAGTTATGCCTCGCCAACCGCTTGCCCTCGAAAGTGAGACGAGTTTTTGGCACCAATGTATTTGTGGAGGGATGGGCTCTCTATTGTGAGGAATTGATGAAAAGGGAAGGATTTTATCGGGACCGACGGACCGACCTGATGCAGCTGAAAGACCAGCTATGGCGCTCCTGCCGGGTAGTGATTGACGTGGGGATTCACACCGGGGAGATGACATTCGATGAGGCGGTTAAAATGCTGGTAGAGACGGCGATGCTGGAGCCGACCAGCGCCGTGGCCGAGGTGCGGCGATACACCCAGAATCCAACGCAACCGATGAGTTATCTGATAGGCAAAATAGAGATAGAGCGTCTATCGACCGACTACCGCTTGAAATTTCCGAATAAAAGTTTGCGGCAATTTCACGATGAATTATTATCTTACGGCTCGGTACCGATTGCGCTGGCGCGGCGGGAAATGCTGGGAACTTAAGATGTGACAAGTTGTTAAAGCATTACATAAAATTATAAGAATGAAATGGAGTAAAAATGAGCAAACCGGTAGAAATCAGTGATGGTTCTTTCGAAGCTGAAGTCATTAAATCAGATAAGCCAGTCATAGTGGATTTTTGGGCGACCTGGTGCGGTCCCTGTAAAATGATTGCCCCGATTTTGGAAGAAGTCGCCACCGAGTATGACGGCAAATTGAAAATAGCCAAGATGGATGTTGACTCTAACACCAAAGTTGCCTCCCAGTACGGAATTATGTCAATTCCGACCCTGCTCTTTTTTAAGAACGGTCAGTTAGTCGACCAGGTAATTGGGGCGATTCCGAAAGCGCAGCTTGTCAATCGTCTTGCCAAAGTACTTGCTTGAGATATGCCAACCTACAGTGACACCGGAGAAGGGTGGAAAAACCCCTCTCCGGAGCAGATTCGAGGGCTTCTTAACAGCTCTAAGGTAATTGCTGTAGTAGGGCTCTCCTCAAATCCCGAAAGGCCCAGCCATAATATCGGGCGATATCTTATGGAGAAAGGGTATCGCGTCATTCCGGTGAATCCCAATGAAACAGAAGTGCTGGGGGAGAAATCATATCCGGACTTAAAATCAGTGCCGGAGAAGATTGATATTGTGGATGTTTTCCGCAGGGGTGATGCGGCGGCGGAAATAACGGCTGAGGCGATAGCTGTCGGCGCCAAAGCGGTCTGGCTGCAAGAAGGGGTGATTTCGCTACCGGCGTTTCAGATGGGGGAGAAGGCCGGCTTGATTATGGTTATGGACCGCTGCATTTTCAAAGAGCATTCCGGCATGATTGAGTAGATTTGGCATGTGCAGCTACGATATCATTTTCCTGGCTATATTTCTGGCAATCTGGATTCTCATTCTGGTCTTTGTTCTTCCTCGCCTGGGTAAACATACTTGACTTCCGAGCAGCTGTGACATCCAGTTGGATGAGTCGTCATCTAAGAAAGACTCTGACATGTAAAACAATTAGTAAAGAATTGTTTGCTGTCCCTATCTCTATTTGATTGACAAAGCGGGCGCAAGTCGCCATTATTAAGCATAAGTGAAAGCATGCCGATAGGTTAATTATGAGTTGGAACGAACATTATTCCGGCGCGCCGTCGAGTTTTCGAATCGGTCCCGGGCTCCTCTCACCGGCTATAAAGTACCTGATGATTGTAACCGGCGGGGTCTTTTTTCTTCAGCTTCTGTTAAAGTATCCGATTGAATTGACGTTCGGGCTGACGCCGGCAATTTTCTTTCGGGAGTTCCCGAATTATCTGTTTCAACCGTTGACCTACATGTTTTTCCATGCGGGGTTCTTCCATATCTTTTTCAATATGTTTTCTCTCTGGATGTTCGGCACCGAGATTGAACAGTCCTGGGGTTCGCGTTCATTTCTCAAGTTCTATCTTCTGTGTGGTCTGGGCGGTGCCCTTCTTTCTCTGGCGTTAAATCCAGGGTTGTCCCGGCCAATAGTTGGAGCATCGGGCGCCATTTATGGAGTGCTTTTGGCATACTGGTTAATGTTCCCCGACCGTTATCTTCTCATTTTCTTTATCTTCCCGATGAAGGTTCGCTGGGCAATTCCGCTTTTCGCGGTCTTGAATTTTCTGGCGGCAGGGCCAAACGTGGCGCATCTGGCACATCTCGGGGGGGCACTGGTGGGATTCCTTTATCTTAAGGCGGACTGGCGGTTACGGCGCCCTTTCCAGTGGCTGAAGTCGTTGCGCCACAAGCGAAAGGTTAATCAACTGGAGAAAAACCGTCAAAAAGCCGAAGAAATAATGAGAAGAGTTGATGCTATCCTGGATAAGATCAACGAGGTAGGCATCGAAAATATATCCCGGGATGACCGCAAATTCCTTGAGGAAGCCAGCCAGATTTTATCCAAGAATGATAAATAATTTTGCATTCACAGGTTAAATGCCAAAGAAGATACTGGTAGCAGAAAAGTCTGACACCATTCGGGGTATCGCTGAAGCGGTATTGCATCAGAATGGATATGATGTCGTCTCGGCAGCGACATTGGAAAAAGCCAAAGAGCTTATCATTACCGGACAGCCAAATCTTATCGTTCTGGGGGCGGACCTGAAAGACGCCGAAGGAAAATATCTCTATGATTCCCTGGAAGAGAATCCCATGATGGCGTCGATTCCGCTTCTGCTCATCGCCGACCCCGATGGCCGTTCTCTGCCGTATCCTGACGAAGTTATCCTTCCCCGTCCTTTTGAGCCGAATGACTTTATCGAGAGGGTTCGTCTTTTTGCCGGCGGCGGGAATCAAAAGCCGGCGACTTCCGGAGCCGCGCTTCGCGACCACTTCACTATGGATACTATCGATGACGCTTTCCTCGATGCCGCGCTGGGGATAGAAAAAATTTCGGTGGAATCATCCGAAGAGTTTGACAAGACATTCATGACTGGTAAACTGAAGACCGGAGCCAAGTCAGACGGCGGCGATGCCTTCAATATTGCGCAACAGCCGATTGACGAGCAGGAGAAGAAAGGCGGCATGCAAAAAGTCGAAACTCTGATGATTCGCGAGGACAACGGCACGGTAAAGGAACCGAAAAAGGGACAGGAGAAGCTCTCTGGGACGTCCCAAATCGAAATCGCCTCGGACCAGTATGGTCTGATTACTCATGAGGCGCCAGCCAAACCGGATGTATTGAAACCGAATGTCCATGATTATGACTGGTTCATCAAGGAAATGCAGAAGGATGCCGCAAACATCACATTTACTCCTGATGGACCCAAAGTAACCTCCACCCCAAGCGAAAAGATTATGGAGCCGATTCCGCCGACCGTGGCGGAGGTGGAACATCCTGCCACCAACATTTCTGAAGAGATGCCGGCGGTTGCGGCCGGTGTTGAGAAGTTCATAGAGAAGTTTAAGGAAGAGGTTAAGCAGCTGGAGAGTCAGGCAGAAGCGGTCAGCGCCGACAGGGGCGAAACGCCGGCCCTCCCCGAATCGGCCGACCTGGGCGAAGTTCGACACTTTTCAAACTATGTGGCGGAGCTTCTTGCCGAAAGGCTGGCGAAAGAGATTGCCTCAAAGCTGGATGCCGAAACCATTTTCAAACTGGTCAAAAGCGACCTCGCCAAGATACTGGCGGCAAAAAAATAATTCCCGATTTGGTCTTTTCCGATTATATTCCTCCTCAATCTAAATTGAGGAGTTCTAATGTTTGAAAGCAGCGTAAGCTATCTAAGCGCCTTGCTCGCCGGAGGACTGTCGTTCGTATCTCCCTGTGTCTTGCCTTTAATCCCGGGATATATTTCTTTTATTTCCGGGGTTTCCATGGAAGAATTGACCGACAAAGAGAAATCCTCGAAACATTTATCACGAATAATTGCCAACACCATATTCTTCGTTCTCGGTTTTTCGACAGTTTTCATAGCGCTGGGCGCCTCGGCATCGTTTATCGGCAAGTGGCTGTTCCAGAATCTGGGGATATTCAACAAGGTCGCCGGAGTGATTATCTTTCTCCTGGGCTTGCATGTCACGGGACTGGTGCGAATAAAGGCGCTCAATTATGAAAAGCGGATTCATGCGGGACAGAAAAAATTCGGCATTCTCGGTTCCGGACTTATCGGGATGGCTTTTGCCTTTGGCTGGACTCCCTGTATCGGTCCTATTCTGGGCTCGATATTGACCCTGGCGGCGAATCAAGAGACGGTCAGCCAGGGAATCATTCTTCTTTCGTTTTATTCCGCGGGACTGGGAATACCGTTCATATTGACGGCGCTACTGTTTAATTTTCTAATCGGGTTTTTCGGATTTATCAAACGGCATTTTCGGGCGGTGGAGATTATATCCGGCGGGCTCTTGATGCTCATCGGTATCTTGATATTCTTCAATCTCCTGCAGCATATTTCAAACTTTTTACTTGATGCTTTCCCGGCATTAAATGTCGGATGAGCAGCAATAAAAATATTTTTCAGGGCGCCGTCTCTTGACGGCGCTGATTCCCCCTTTTATATTGAATGCCATGTCAGGATACAGGATATAAACAGCGCGGAGAAAATGGCAAATACCAGGAAAAATGATGCCGTTCTGGCAGTCTGTGTACAGGAAGTTACGGAAGACGGCTCCGAGCTCGATATCGGCAGCGGTCTGACGGCAGAAGATTTGCGATTGTTGCATCACGCTTTCATCGCCGATACCATCGTGAATATTCTCGACACCAAAGGGGTCGATATACATCTTTTCTATGCTGACTTCCCGGAGACAAAAAAATCGGTTAACACGGTCCTCAATTATCTTTCCAAGAAACTGAAAGGGAAGAAAGCGGAAGTGCTCTCCAACGGTTTGCGTATTACGGCTCTGCCCCAGGAGAGATGGGGGAGGAAGATGGAAGCCGCTTTTGAGAAATGTTTTAATGACGGTTACCGGCATGTCCTCTTCATCGGAAGCAGGACGCCGACTTTGAAAGAGAATCTTCTGCGGATGGCGCTGAAACTTCTCAAAAAGTCTGATGCCGTCTTCGGTCCAACCGTGGAAGGGCGGTATTACCTGATAGGGATGTCCAATAAATACCATGTGGAGCTGGCGTCGTTTGACTGGCGCTCTCCCAATATTTATGCCGAAGTCGCCAACAGTTTCAAGGAGAAAGGTCTTTCCTGGTCGGAGATGGAGATATGGTACGCCGTGGAGCATCCGGAAGACCTGGAGTATCTGATTCGCGATATTAATCAGTATCGCCTGGAAGGGGATGAAATATCGGCTAAAGAGACAGAGTTGGTGTTAGAGAGGATAATGAGCAGGTAGCCAGGAATGCAGCGTGAACTGGAAAAACTGACCTGGCGCCAGATGAAAGAACTGGTGCCGCAGAAGATTGACACCCTGATATTTCCGGTCGGGACGGTCGAAGCGCACGGAGTCACGGCGCTGGGCACCGACAATATTATTCCGGTTTCGATGGCTCACTATCTTGCCGACAGAATAAATGCCTTAATCGCGCCGGTAGTCAATTATGGAATTACTCGCTCGCTTTATGGATATCCCGGCTCGGTGACGGTATCGGAGGAGAGTTTTCGGAAATATATAAATGATATTCTGGTCTCTTTCGCGCACAACGGTTTCAGGAAAGTAATCTTACTCAACGGACATGGCGGGAATAACGCCGTTCTGAAAGAGGTCTCTCTCAACTTTCATTATCAATTCAAAGTCAAAATCGCCGTGATTCACTGGTGGGAACTTTGCCGCAACACGGTGGTGGAGTTTTACGGTGAAGCCGGCGGGCATGCCGCGCTGGATGAAACCGCGCTGGTGCAGGCGGTCGACCCCTCCCTGGTGGACGAAAAGCTGTATGAGGAAAAAATGGCGTATTTTGTCAGAGCCGGAGCCGACATTTACCCTATTCCAGGGACAATCCTCCTTTATACCAAGGGCGAGGGATACCCTCGTTTCGACATTGATAAAGCCAAGCAGTTTCAGAAAAAACTGTTTGAGGAAGTTGAAGAATTTGTCAAACTAATCTTGAAAAACTGGGAAAGCATTTAAGCGAAGGCGGTCAGTGACCGCCTTTACTTTTTAGAATCGATATGCCGCGGTCAGATAAAGCCGGCTGGTAGAAACATCCTCATCGATAATCAAGTAGTGGTCAACGGCCGGGTCTCCGTTATAAACTGAAGCGTACAGAAAATCAGAATTTCGGCTGTAAGTTGTCCGCACCCATGCCAGGTCGATAGTCATGACCTGGTCAACCAGGACGCCTAATCCGAAAGAATATCCGAACCGACTATCATTCTGAAACTCCTCTTTGAACGGCAAGGGGTCGGTAAAAAAGCCGCTGCGGAGGGATAGACCTAAAGAGGGGAAAACATACTCGCCACCGACCCGGAAGCGGAGGGCATCTTTATAATATCGCTTAATTTCATCGTTGTATTGTTCCATGAGGTCGTTATTGCCATAGGAAAGTTGCGCCCAGTCGGTGTAATCCAAGTCGACCGCGACGGTGGCGTTATTCATCTGGAAAAGGACGCCGGCAGAAAACACAAATGGTCTCTTGACACTGTACTCGACGAAGTCGAAATAATCACTCTCGTCGATAATAGTGTCAGCCTTGTATGTGTAACCACTTGAGTTCTCATCAACGTTTAGCATTACTGGTGTTTCGACAGTGAGTCCAAGCCCGATTTTGGCCGACAGTTTCATCGCCAAACCGAGTTTGGCTCCAACCCCGAGATATTTGTCCTCGATATAAGTCTGTTCTCGATAAAGGAGTGAGTTGGCGGAATCCAGATTATATTCCCAGTTGTACTCATGTTTGCCGGAGTACAGCAGGGCGGTTCCGCCAAACGAAATATTGGGCGAAAGGTCAACGCCGAATCCGAAGCCCCACTGATATAGTCCCCCCGATTGAAATTCGGAGCCGGAGGCGGCAATGTCATCCAGACCATTTACGTCGCGATGATACATCTTAAAGGTGCGGTCAAAATCAGCCACCCGCGCTACCCCAAAACCGAAGACCAGGGCGCCGCGATAGGTGGGGTAAGGGACAGTTATCAGCGCCGTATTGATACGAGTATTGCTCCGGTTGTCTTTTGCCGCTCCGGAAACCGGGGAGTAACCCTCGAACCGTCCCGGAAAGATATCGACCGTCGGGATGACGCTGTTGCGGTCGACAACTTTGCGGATGTTCCGTACCGACGACTCGTTATTGAATTTCTGATTGGACATCCCGAGGTTGAATTCAATCCGCGGGATGCGGGCAAGATTCGCCGGATTGTAGAACAGTGATGCGCCGTCAATCGACATCAGACCGGCGCCGCCCATAGCCATCTGACGGGCGCCGTATCCAAAGAAATTTCCGGCGGTGATTTCTTCAACGCTTTCAATATAATCAGCCTGCACCATGGCCGGGAAGCAGATGAAAAGCAGCCATATTAAACCGATAGAGAATGACTTCATATTCTATTCCCTTCCGCCACGGCGGGGAGCCTTTTTCCCGGAATCAGGATTATCCTTCTGTTTATCGTCGCCCGGTTTCGATTGCGGCGGGTCGCCGGGGGTACCAGGTTTGGTGCCGGAAGAGCCGCCTGATGCCGGCGGATTGGTTCCCTGAAAAGAGGGAATTACGCTGGTAGGGCTGGTATAGGGGGGACGAAGCGCATCACGACGGACCGCCTTTTCCCCTTCTGATGGTCGCGGAGAGAGGTCGTCATCATCGCGGTATTTGCGGTCACCATCATACCAGTAATAATCCCACCACCAGGGGTAGGCGTAGTATCGTCCCCAGCGGGGGGTACTCCACCAGTAGTCAGGATAATGGCCATAAAAATATCCGTAGGGATATTCATGATAGTCAGTATGGCAACTGAGGCAATTATTCTGATAATCGTGGGCGGTATAGCTCTCATCGGTAGTGGGGTGTTTCAACACCGTATAACAGCCGATGAAAGCAAAAACGACTACGCTCAAAGGTATCAGGAGGGTAATAGTGCGTCGCATTTATTTTAAACCTCCGAAGGCTAAAAGTACTCCAGGTAGCGGAAGCGGAGGCCGCGGCCAAAAGAACTGGTATCACGCCGGTTGTTGAGCAGGTTTTCAAAAACCGCCTCCATTTCCAGATTATCGGCAAAGAGCCATTTCAATCCGATATTGAAGTAGCCCCGTCCTTTGCCGAACGAAGAGCCGGATTTGTCATCATTGAGAGCCATATCATATTCGAGAGTCATCCCGACATTGTAACTGAACTGGGTATCAAAGCCGAAAAAGACGGAGGGGTCCTTGTCTTTATCGACTTCATGCTCCAGGGAATAGTTGACGCCGAAATGAGCGCCCATGGCCCAGTTATAATAGTAAAAGGAGCGGCTAAGGACGGCGTAGAATCCTTTTGACTTGTAAGTGAATCGTTTCCAGTCCTCATGATAAGAGCCATATCCTTCAGATGAAAACCCGAGCGCCAGCGCCGGCATATAGTACTGCTCATCAACAATGCGCAGTTTAATATTGAATTCGACGCTGGGGTGCCAGTCGGGGTCGGTCTCAGATATAACCCTGTCGGCGCCATAGGAGGCGCCGATCATGAAATGGTCAGTCAGACCGATAGTAGTGCCGCTTTGAATGCCGCCATTCGCCTGCACCCTCAAAATGACATCAAAAGTCCCTCTCGGCAGTGTCCCTGCCGTGGGGGCATTAATGAGATAGCGCAGGGGGATTTCGTAGTTGGCCTTACGGTCCTGCCGCTGCGCCTCGGCGGTCGAAAAAGTTATCGCGCACAGCGCCATTATTAGCGCCATTGTCTTCAAAGATTGACGCATCCTACCCTCCATGATAAGTGAGCAATCTTTCGTTTGGGGCGATAATACCTTTTTAACCATACCGTGGCAATAAAAAACTACTTATCTCTTATACAGATATAGGCAAATTTCATTCCAATTCTTCTGCCGCGAATGCTTCCGAGGGAAAGTAAAATTGGAAGTCAATAATCAGCGCCGCCAAAGCACAAATATTGTTCAATGCCTTCTGTGATTTGCACTCAAATCATTCATGCCACTGCTCATCAATGAGAATCTCCTCCAAAAATTTTCTATCTTTTGGAGGGGGGACCTCTGCCGGACATCCAAGGGTCATGAAGCCGACCAGAATATATTCTTCCGGGATAGCGAGGTACTTCTTTGCCGCTGCTAGGTCAAAGGAGCCTATCCAGCAGGTACCGAGCGATTCGCTGGCGGCGGCAAGAGCGATTTGCGTTAAGGCGATGGCAATATCAATCTGCGATGACGGCTGCCCCGAGCCCATACGGTAATCAGGGTTGGTGGCAACGCCAGCGATGATAACGGAGGCGTCGGCAATCCATAGCCGCTCCTTGCAGATGCGGGCAATCTCTTTTTTCCGGCTGTCGTCACGGATGACGATAAATTTCCAGGGCTGTAGATTTTTCGCCGACGGCGCCAAACGCGCGGAATCCATAATCCGGCGGAAAATATCATCAGGTATCGGTTTCTTCAGATAAGCCCGAATGGAACGTCGCTTCTGTACAGCCTCATAGAATTCCATTCTATCTGCTCTTGAATATCAGTTCTTTCAGAAGTCGCTGGAGTTGAGCTGTGACTTTGCCGGCGGTGAAGTCATAGCCGATTTTATCATGAAAAATATGGGTGACCGGAAGAATAAGTTTTATTGAAGAAGAGATGAAAATCTCATCCGCTTTGAGCAATCCTTTGAGGTCAATATTTCTTTCCCCGGCTTTGATTCCGGCGTCGGACGCCAGGGCGAGAATATGACGTCGGGTCATTCCCTCAAGACACCCGCTGGACAAAGGGGGTGTGAAAAGCTCATTGTTTTTTACCCAGAAAAGGCTCGCCGAGGAGGTTTCGGCAACATTCCCCTTGTGATTCAAAAGTATGGCGTCATCAAAACCCTCAGCATATGCCAGTTTGCGGGATGACATTTCCAGCACAAAAGAGAGAGTCTTAATATGTCTGAATGGGGAGCGCTCATCGACGGCGAAAGGGGAGACCGTGAGCCGAAAAGGGTCTTTTGGAAGCCGATGCTCGGTGACGATTATGAGAAGGCGCGGTTTCTGTTTTCGGCCCGACCAGAAGCGGGAATCGCCGGCAGTAAGCGTAACGCGAACTTTCTTAATCGTCGCCGAATTGAGCGCAAGGGCATCTGATATCCATCGCGACAGCTTCTTGCGACTGACCGGAATATTGATATTGATAAGGCGCGCTCCTTTCTCAAGACGTTCTAAGTGGTCGTCGAGAAAGACAGCGCGGTCGCCCACCGCCAGAAAGGTCTCAAAAAGCCCATCGGCGTAAAAGAGAGCATTGTCAAAAATCGGGATAACTGCCTGCCGGACCGGTAGCGCCTTGCCATCAATGGAGCAGTTTATCTTCATATCGGTGCTACAATATATGATTTGGGATAGGACAATACAATACCGTAGTTGACATTATCGGATTGCTGTCTATATTTCCGGTTCTATGACCGACCTCATCAAGCTGGGGATTATCTTCATTGTCATCATTCTGGCAATCAGAAAGAAGTTATTCGTGGGATACACGCTATTTTTGGCGGGGATACTTCTGGGTTTGCTGTTTCAAGTTCCTGTCTCAAGGTTTCCGGCTATCTACAAAGACCTCTTCTTGTCGGAGCGGTTCCTGACTCTGTATGGAATAATTGTTCTGATAACCTTTCTGGGGCGACTCCTGAAGGAAATCGGTTATTTTAACCGCTTGGTTGACGCCACCAGGAGCCTGAAAGGAGGAGCGCGCACGGCGGCGGCGGTAATGCCGGCGATGGTCGGTCTTATGCCGATGCCGGGGGGAGCGCTTCTCTCAGCGCCGCTGGTGGCGGAAGTCTTGCCGAAAGGGAAATATTCGCCGGAGTTTTTAACAGTCCTTAATTACTGGTCAAGGCATGTGATTGAATTCTGCTGGCCTGTATATCCGGGGCTGATTCTAACAGCCGCTCTTACCAGTCAAACCGTCGGCACTATCACTCTTCTCCAAATCGTCCTCTCTTTGATTATGATTCCCGTGGGGATAGTTTTCATTGTCAGCAAGGTTAAAGAGCCGGTTCAGAGTGGGGGGCGTATTCTATTGCCGCTCAGCAAAATAGTCCTTGCCGTCTGGCCTATAATTCTGGCCATCTCGATTTCGGCAATATTTTCTATGAGGCTGATTGTTGCCGTTGCCATAGCGCTTATCCTGCTTCTGGCATGGGAAAGACCCAGGTGGAATCAGGTTCGCGAAGTCCTAAAAGAGGCGCTGGCGCCCAGCCTGTTTATGCTGGTTTTCGGAATTCTTTCCTTCCAGGAACTTTTAGAGATATCCAATGCAGTAAGTTCTATTCCAAGGCTGACACTTCAGTTTGGACTGCCGCCGGGAGTGATTATTTTTGCCCTGACATTTTCCGTGGGACTTCTGACCGGCATGGTGACAGCATTTATTGGCTTATCCTATCCTTTGCTTTCCGGCTATCTTTATCAGCCGGAGATCGATTTCGGGAACATCTATTTTGCCTTCCTTTCCGGGTATCTGGGAATGATGCTTTCGCCGACACACTTCTGTTTGATTCTGACTAATGAGTATTTCAAGGCAAATCTTGCCCGAGTTTACCGTCTATTGGCGCCGCCGCTGCTAACTCTATTTCTCTTAGGGACTTTGCTCTATATTATCGGGTACCCCTGGCGGATTTTTGAGTAATTGTCAACTTATTATCTTGCATATTGTTATAAAAAGCTCCATTTTTAAAGGAACTTGGTTAAATGTCGAATGTAATATTTATAAATAACTTATGCAGGTGACCTGTGGAAAAAGAAGACCAGAAGCAATCTGATTACCGGCTGATGGAGCGGGTCAAGGCGGGGGACCTGGTTGCTTTCAATCAGATTGTGGACAAGTACAGGGACCGTCTGATGAATGTCATTTTCCGGATGGTCCAGGGGACAGAGGAGGCAGAGGATATAGTTCAGGAGACATTTCTCCGGGTATATCAGCATCGGGATTCTTTTGATTTTCGTCACTGTTTCTCTACCTGGCTTTACACGATAGCCTTGAATCTCGCCCGCAATGAGCTGCGGAAGAGAAAAAGATTTAAGTTCTTTGATATTTTTGATATGCAAGGGAAAGAAGGGGAGATAGCGGTTGAAATGGAACTGCCGTCAAATCTTCCCCAGGCTCTGGAGAAGGCATTAGAGAGTCTCCCGGAGAAATATAAAACCGCATTTGTCTTGCGGGACATTCAGGAGCTTCCCTATGAAGAGGTGGCTCAGATAATGAATATTCCGCTGGGTACGGTCAAATCGCGGGTTAATCGAGCCCGGGCAATACTTAGAGATAAATTGAAACCGAGAATGGAGGAGTATAATGCGTTGTCAAAGGGTACGCTACTACCTGTCAGCCTTCTGTAGAGGAGAGCTGTCGGAGGGGAAGCGTAAGGCAGTAGCGGCGCATTTGCAGAGTTGTACCGAGTGCAGCAGGGAGGAGAGTTTTATTCGGGAAATGTCTATGGCCGGCAGACATCTGAGGGCATATCAGACAGCGCCCGATTTCAATGCTCGTCTGCTCAATCGGATTGCTGAAGAGCGCTTTAAGGAGACCAGGAGCAAGGCATATTTTCCGCCGAAGAAGGCGCCGGTATTCTCCTGGAGCCGGGCAATACCGGTGGCGGCGACCGCCTGCCTGGTGTTGGCTTTTGTCCTGACCGGCGGTGTTAAGAATCTTCTTACAGATGAGCCCTCGCCGCTGGCGGTTGAGGAGATTTCCACCGGAAGTGGTCTTGATGACCGCTATCTGACC
Organism: Candidatus Zixiibacteriota bacterium; assembly: GCA_040753495.1. NCBI lineage: Bacteria > Pseudomonadati > Candidatus Zixiibacteriota > Candidatus Zixiibacteriota bacterium. The sequence goes on along the minus strand of JBFMEF010000051.1, from coordinate 8,028 downwards.
GTGCAGCCGCAGGGTGAGCATGCTTTGGCGATCCACAAACGGACGTCTGCCGGAAGCGGTCAGTGGGCATTTCAGAAGGAATTGGCGCGGGTTAATCGTATCAAAGGTTTTGTCAACTCTCTTGCCAGCCAGAACAGTTTTGACCCCTATGCCGGCAGAGGCGGAGAGCATATGATTATGCCGGTAAATCCGCGGGTCTATCTGGAGATTATTCTCAACGGGCAGCCGCTGATTCGTCCGTTGCCGAACAATCAATCAACCAACACATTGGAGGCGGGACAGACCTATTGATAAATAGATAACAGGATAGTATGACCGTCGCGGCTATATAGCCTCGGCGGTTTTTTTATTGGTCTGGTTGGCAATTATTATAATATATCGGTTGCGCCATTATTGCACGGTAAGTTATTTATGGGATTGATGATGAAGACAGATGAAATCGCCGGATACTTCCGCTCCCATGACTGGGGAAAGAAAAACCGCAGACTGCGGATGCTCAGTTTTCTTTCGGCTTCGATTGCAATTGGCAACAATGACCAGACCACTGCCATCTTGCGCTGCCTGAAGACAAACCGCGTGGCTCGAGTCGCGATTTATGAGACAATCCTCCAAAGTTATCTGTTTCTGGGCTTTCCCAAAATGATTGAAGCCGCAATCTGTTTCGGGGAGGTCTTTGGACAATATAAGATCGCCCGGCCGGTCAGGGCTTATACTTCCAAAGAGATGGAGAAATGGTTTCGGATGGGATATGCGCTATGTCGGAGAGTCTATGGCAGGAATTTCCGATTGCTGGAGAAAAGATTCAGTCGTCTTTCTCCGGAGCTTTTTCGCTGGATGGTAATAGAAGGTTATGGTAAGGTGCTTTCACGTCCCGGGCTGTCTCAGAAAGAAAGAGAACTGGCAGAGGTGGCGGCCCTGATTGCAGAACGACGAGAACGGCAACTGATTTCGCATCTATTAGGCAGCCTCAATGTCGGCGCCGATATCCGGCTTTTGAGAGAAGTAGCGGATGATATCGCGCCTCTGGTTGGAATTAAAGCGAGCCGGCTTGCCGATAAAACTATTGATATGGTCGAAAGAAAGTATGCGGCTGAAAAATAAACTGCTGTTAATTCTGTTCTCATCTGTTTTTGCTTTTGTACTGGGGTTATATATTGCGTTCTTCCATTTGGGATTGCTGGAATATCTGGTTAATCGTCAGTTGCGAAATATCATTGCCGGAAACCTTTCGCTGAAAGTAAATATCGGAGATATCGGCGGCGATTACTTCCGGGAACTGGTGATATCGAATATTCAGGTCGATTATGATGACGGCAATTCTCGCTATAATATGGCGACCATACCAACTCTCCGACTTCAATACAATCCGTCCGATTTCTGGCGCGGGGTCATTCGATTCAATAAGATTGTAATCGATTCGGCGCAATTGACGCTGACAAGGGGGGCTGATGGCCGCTGGCTGGTGCCAACTCCGAATGTCAAGGGAACCGGAGATAAGAAAGCAATATCCTTCGAAGTTCAGGAATTGGAGTTAGCCAGCCTCCGACTTCGTCTATTGCGTCCGCAGGATAGTCTGATTTTCGACCGGATAACATTAAAGGCGGCGCTGGAAGCCCGCGACAATACCTATGCTCTGCGGCTTGATACCTTGAGCTACCGCTCCTCGGAACGAAAGTTTAACATTAATTATGCCAAAGGAAAGGCATCGCTGACAGGAAGCAACCTGATGCTTCAGGACCTGGTACTGAAGACCGATTCGTCAGACCTGACTTTGGGCGGGCAGATGACCCTGACAGAGGGGTTGACGTGGAAAATGCTTCTTCAGGCGCGGCGACTGAATCTTCACGAGGGATTAAGTTTTATCAATGTCAATCTAAGCGGCGATATTTCTGCGGAGGGAGAAGTCTCATATCAGGACCGGAAGATTTCGGGGAAAGCAAAAATCAGCGGTACATTTGAGCATCGTCTCTTTGACTCTTTAATGGTGGCATTCCGATACTTTGATAAGGAATTATCACTGGATACCCTTTCGGGTGAAATTCTTGACGGCACCGCTATCGAGGGCCGGGGCGATATCGACCTCGGTATCAAACCGGAGCGGTATCATCTTAAGGCAAAAATTCGCGGCTTCAATCTCAATAATCTGGTCAGCGATACCTATGAAACAAATCTTAATGGGGATATCGATCTGAGCGGCAGCGGACTGAAAGGAGAAAGCCTTCTTCTGGATGTAATCGTTGACCTGGGGGAATCGTGGTTTGATGAATATCACGCCTATGAACTGAATGGCGCCATGGCCATTACCACTGATAGCATTCGATTTCAGGACGATTTTATAATTCACTATAAGGACAATTACTTCAATGTGTCGGGGAGATTAGATTATAGAGGTGATATTGACCTCGACGGAACAACGCGCTTTGAAGACCTTTCGGCGTTCAACCGGCAGACTTTTATTGAACGAATGGGGGGGCGCGCCGACCTCTCCTTTAAAGTCACCGGCGTCGTTCGCAATCCTGATATCTCCGGAGAAATTAAATCAGATTCACTCTGGCTTTATGACATCTATTCTCGTCAGGCGCGAATTGACTTTGATATGAGGCACTATCTGTACGACCGGGATGGCTCTGTAAATGCGGAGTTGTTCAATGGTTCGGCTTACGACATTCCCTTCGACACCATAATCCTGGAAATGGCGGTTGATTCCCAGTTTGTTAAATTCGAGAAGGCTTATCTTCGAAATCAGTATTCTGAGGCCGACAGCCGGGGAAGCCTGGACTACCTCTCCTATCCGCAGGTTTTGAAATTAGATACTCTGAATTTGCGCTTGATAGAGCTAAATGCGGCAAATCAGGGCGAAATCGTAATCAATATAGATTCCTCCGGCTACGCTATTGAACAGTGTCGATTACTTCGTCCTCAAGGCGCCCTGGAAGGTACGGGACGGGTCAACTATGACGACACCTGGAATCTGTCATTTAACGCCGAAAGATTGCATATCAGACCGCTGGTGGCGCTTATTAACGACAGCCTCGATGTGGATGGAATCATGCATGGCGGCGGGAAACTGGCAGGTTCTTTCGACAACAGCCGGATTGAATTTGTCGGCGCCATCGATTCTCTTCAGTACCAAGGTCTGGTTTTGGGGGATATGTATATTAATTGCGATTATCGCGACAGCATGATTTATATCGATTCTATCGCTCTCAATAGCCATACCGGATATTATCTCGCGCGAGGCACGATGCCGGTCAATCTCAAGTTCAGATCGGAAGAGCCACTCTGGCTCGAAGAGGAACAGAATATCGATATTACGGCGGTTGATGTCCGTCTGGATATGGTGAGCCTGCTTCTTAACGAAGTGGAGCAGTTTACCGGGGACTTCCGGGCCGATTTCAAATTGACCGGGACACCGGTAAAACCGAAAATCGACGGCAAGATTTCGATACAAAAGGGGCGCTTGAAACTTTTCGACCTGGTCGATCCGATAGAAGATATCGACCTGAAAATGAGCATGAAAGACCGGGTGATGACCATCGACAGCGTCACCGGCATTTGTCGGGGAGGGAAGAAAAAAGCCGGGCAGATCAGCGGCGGCGGCACGATTGTTGTAAACGCGATTGACCAGTTCGATTATGACCTGAAGCTTAAGGCACGCGATTTTCCGGCGGTTTATGAGCTGGGCGATATAAACGCCGTGGTTGACGCCGACCTGCAGGTCCGGGGGCTCACTCCCCCGACCGTGAGCGGAAATGTTACTCTGCAATCGGCGGTTTATCGGGAAAACTTTGCCAGAGAAAATGAAGGGTGGATTATGCTGACCTCGCTTCAGGGCGACCAGACCTGGGACCTGGACCTGGATGTCGAAGTCTCTTCGAATCTCTGGATAAAGAACGACGACATCGATGCCGAATTCGCCGGCGAGATAAATTTCATAAGGGAAAAGGGCGTTTATCGATATATCGGCTCGCTGGAGATACTGCGAGGAAAAGGGTTTCTGGCTGACAGAACCTTTCGAATTGAAACCGGGAGCACCATCAGTTATGAGGATATTGAATATCCCAATCCGCGTCTGGATATATACGCTGTAACGCAGATTAGGGGCTCGGCGACCAGCCAGACCGGCCAGAATGAAGTCTCCAATTTTGATTTACGGGTGCATGTGACAGGGACGCTGGATGAGCCGATAATCAGCGCCGCCGAGGGATCGCAATTTTCCACGGAAGAGATAATACCGCTGATATTCACTAATTACTATCAATCATCCGGTGAAGGATCGCTGGGGACATCGGAGAGAGTCAGCGACCGGATAACCAGCGGGCTCTCCGGGTACCTGAGCACGCAATTCACTCAGATCGGTTCCCGGTCACTGGGGGTGGAGACATTTGAAATCGACCCGGTATATGGGGATAAATTTGACCCGCTGGGAACACGACTGACCGTTGGATTTTATACTCATCCCAATCTTTATATCTATGGCCGGTCGGCAATCTCTGGGGTGGCCGGGCAGGAGGTCGGATTTGAATATCGCCTTAAGCGAAATCTGCTGCTTGAGGGACGACGCGACGATGAAGACTTGTACCATCTTATTCTGAATCTATACTGGGATTATTAATATGATGCGAGGCTTTAAGGCTTTCTTATTTCTGATGGTCTTGTTCGCAGCGGAACCCCCGTTAGCCAGCACCGAGGCTGATTATCTCAACCGATGGCTGCGCCGTAAACCTTATATCCAGAGCATTCAAGTCTCGGGTAACCGGTTTTTCGGCGAATCGGAGATAAAGAGCGCTCTGTTCTCCCGTACTGATGACTTTCTTCGAAGGATAAAATCGGATAGACGTATCCGGGTGCAACGCGAAACGCCCCTGCGAGACACCTCAGAGATAAAGTATCTCTATTTGACCTCAGGTTTTCTCGGTGTAAGAGTTCAGGAGCAATTCGTGCCTATTCTTCCCGATTCTAACGCTCTGGTCAAGATTGATATTCATGAAGGCCGAAGATTCTTTTATTCCGATTTGATGGTTCTGGGAAATTATCCGGAATCATTCCGCAAAGATATCAATCGGGTTGTAGCGCGGTTCAAGCCAAAAGAGGCAGTGGACCCATTCCGGCTGAAGCAGGCTACTTACGATTTGAAATCATCCTTCGCCAATAAAGGTTATCCCTATGCCCGCATTGATTTCAAGGTAGATACAACGGCCGAGAGCGACCGGGCGGAAGTGACATTCAATATACAGTCAGACTCTCTGGTGCATTTTGGCGAATTGGAAATCATCGGGAACGAAAAATACGCTCCAGGAAGCGTCCGCCGCGAAATTACCTTTCGTCCCGGTGATATTTACAGCCGCAGCAAGATTATCGAATCGCAGAAACGGCTCCTGAGCACCGGCAATTACCTGACCTTGCAGCTCTACAGCAACACGGAAGATACTCTGGATACGGCGCGCCGCTTGAAGCCGGGAATAAGACTGACTTTGAAAGAGAAGAACCCTCATTACGTCTCAATTAAAACCGGCGCCAGTCAGGACCGCTACAAAGACTTGATTTGGGGGCTCTCGGCATCATGGGGCAAACGGAACCTCTTTGGGTCGCGATTCCTGGAACTCTCCGCCTATTCTGGATTCGTGGTATTTACGGAATGGCGGGTGCTTTATCATAATTATCGCGCCCGATTCACGGAGCCATGGTTTCTCGGTATCCGAATGCCTATGACCCTTACGACGGAGATATCGCCGGGGGTGCGTTCCGCCGTCCAGCCGTATAGAATTCAGACCTGGTCTGTTTCTCTGGAGACTTTTCGCGAGTTCAATCAGAAACTTAAGATAACGACCGGATTAGAATACCGGTCGGTAAATATCTATGGACTCAGCCCGGAGGAGGAGATTCTGTATCGTCAGGATAAAGGGATAAATGTCCGAAGGATTTTCTATAACAGCATAGTGCGGGACAGCCGGAACAACCCTTTTGTACCGGTGACGGGGTCGATGAGTATCCTGAAAATCGAGTACGCCGGAGGAGTTTTGAATGGCGATGACAATTTTTACCGTGGCGAAGCCAGTTGGTCGCGATTTCAGAAGATATGGCCCGGGTGGATATCGGCATCACGGCTGAAGATGGGGTATGTCAAGGAATTCGGGGAGTCGAAGGATGTTCCAATCGACGCGCGGTTTTATGCCGGCGGGGCGAACAGCGTCAGAGGCTATGCCGAAAACGACTTGGGACCGAAACTTGGTGACGGCACACCGAGCGGCGCCAATCTGCTTTTGATTGCCAACCAGGAGTTTCGCTTTCCGTTGATAGGGAAGCTCTGGGGGTCGTTTTTTGCCGATGCCGGAAACGGCTTTTTCAAGCTGGAGGATATAAAATGGAGCCGGGTGGCATTTTCCTACGGAGTGGGATTTCAGTTTATCTCGCCGGCCGGTCCCATTCGCCTCGATTATGCCCGCCGCATCGATACCGATGAAACCGACCCGGGATATCGCTTCCATTTCACAATTCTTTATGCTTTCTAAAGAATCTGCCGTAACCTATCAGGATAAATGCCGGAGGCAGCTGTTGACACCGGCCGAAAATTGACTATTTTAATATAGTTTAGGAAAGTCACCATTTTAGAGGTATGCCAGTTGAAATCGATATATCTTGATTATAACAGCACTACCCCGCTCGATGAGCGAGTTTTGGAAGCGATGCTTCCTTATCTGAGAGAGAAATTCGGCAATGCCAGCTCTATCCATCACTTCGGCCGGGAAGCCAAAGCCGGTATTGAGGAGGCGCGGGAGAAGGTTGCCGCGGCTATTGGGGCGGAGCCCTCGGAAATATATTTCACTTCAGGTGGCACCGAAGCCGACAATATTGCCCTGAAAGGGGCGGCATACCAGCGTAAGGGAAAACGGGAGCATCTGGTGGTCTCTTCGATTGAACATCATGCCATTCTGGAATCTGCCCGAGCATTGCAGAAGGATGGATTTAAAGTCGATTACGCCGGCACCGATGGTTTGGGCTTCATCCCGCGCGAAACCCTGCAGCAGATGTTGACCGAGCAGACATCCATAGTCTCGATTATGCATGCCAATAACGAGGTTGGCACCATTCAAGATATCAAAGGGCTCGCCGCGCTGACGCATGCCAAAGGGGCCTTGTTCCATACCGATGCGGTGCAGTCAACCGGAAAAATTAAAGTTAATGTCAAAGAGCTGGATGTCGACTTGTTATCGCTTTCGGCGCATAAGATTTACGGTCCCAAAGGGGTGGGCGCCCTATTTATCCGTAAAGGAATCAAGATTGCGCCGCTTTTTCACGGCGGACATCATGAAAAGGGGAGAAGAGCCGGAACCGAAAATGTGGCCGGTATTGTCGGTCTGGGGCGGGCCATTGAGATTGCCGAAGAGATGCGAGAAAAGGAGCATGCCCGCCTTGCGTCACTGGCAGATTTCTTCATTTCTAACCTTCAGACTAAAGTTGGGGACGTATTTCTCAACGGACCGCGGGAAAATAACAAGCGGGTACCCTCGACAGTTAATTGCTCGTTCCAGGCGGTCGAGGGAGAATCGATAATACTTTCCCTAGATATGAAAGGGATTGGGGTCGCTTCCGGTTCGGCTTGCACTTCCGGGTCGCTGGAAGCCTCACATGTTCTGACGGCAATGAAGATTCCCGCGGAACTTGCCCAGGGCTCGATTCGGTTTTCATTTGGGAGATTCACAACTAAAGAAGATTTGGAATATACCATTTCCGTTCTTCCCGAGATTATAGAGAGATTGCGGGCGATGTCGCCGCTTTATAAAGGAAAATAGAACGGGATTTCACAGGATAATCGGGGTCGATTATCCGACCCCTTTTTTATTATGGCGAAGAAAGTTCTGGTGGCGGTATCCGGCGGGGTAGATTCGTAAACGGCACTTATGCTTCTCAAGCAGCAAGGTTATGACGTCGCCGCGGCCCATATGAAACTGTGGGATTATGCCGAGGTCGGTGGTGACGCACATTATGACGGGCGCTGTTGTTCGCTGGAAGCAATTAACGACTTAA
>JBFMEF010000050.1 GCA_040753495.1 Candidatus Zixiibacteriota bacterium | reverse complement strand
CCCGTGACCTCCGCTCCCGCCGCTGCCGCCGTTGCCGCCGCTTTGTGAATCTGTTATGATACCGTCATTGGTCAAGGTCCCCGCGACAAAGACCGTATAGCCATTGGTTTCCAGGATGCCTGTGGCGGTAATGGTCAGGTTATTGGCGTTAAGGTCTGATGTCAGGGTGGTTGTCCCCGCAATGAGAATATCGCCGTCGGAAGCATCCCCGAAAAGTTGCGCCTCAGCAACAGTTGACACGAAAGTCCCAATCCATGCCGTCAGAACGGCTCGCATTAGAAATTGTCTGTGCATTTCCACCTCGCGCTGATATTTAAGATGTGACCTGAGTTCGAGCGAGATTATCTACCACAATAATCTACTTTAATGATACGCCGCGATGGTGGAATTATGCGGCTTTTAAATATCAAGAGGAGGGGAAAAAAAGAGCGGTCCCGGCAACCGCTCTTTCCGACAAATCCGTAACTTATGTTTATCTCATATTGTTGATAATATTCGTGGCAAACTGCGAGGTGGAGACCTTGGTCGCTCCTTCCATCAGACGTTCCAGGTCATAGGTGACCGTTTTGTTCTTGATGGTTGTCTCGATGCCGTTCTCAATCATCCTGGCGGCTTCATCCCAGTTCATATACTCCAGCATCATGCAGGCGGAGAGAATCAGGGAGCCGGGATTGATAACATCCTTATCGGCATACTTCGGAGCGGTGCCGTGAGTCGCCTCAAACAGCCCGACAAAGTCGCCGATATTGGCGCCGGGCGCCATTCCCAGTCCGCCGACCTGCGCCGCGCAGGCATCAGAGAGATAATCGCCATTCAAGTTCGGCGTCGCCAGCACTTCATACTCATCGGTGCGGGTCAGAATCTGCTGAAACATCGAATCGGCGATTCTATCTTTGATGATTATCTTTCCCTCGGGAAGCTGGCCATTGTACTTGGAAAAGAGCTCTTCCTCGGTCACCACTTTGTCGCGGAACTCGGTCGTGGCAAGTTTGTATCCCCAGTCGCGGAACGCCCCCTCGGTATATTTCATGATATTCCCTTTGTGCACCAGGGTAACCGACTTGCGTCCCTTGGCGAGAGCATAATTGATGGCTTTACGGACCAGCCGCTTGGTGCCGGTGACCGAAATCGGCTTCACCCCGATTCCGGAGTCGGAGCGGATTTTCAGCTTGAATTTCTTGTTGAGAAAATCGATAACGGTCTTAACCTCTTTGCTCCCCTTTTCCCACTCGATTCCGGCGTAAACATCTTCGGTATTCTCCCGGAAAATCACCACATTCATTTTCTCCGGATGTGTCACCGGCGCCGGCACCCCCTGAAAATAACGCACCGGCCTGACGCAGGCGTACAGATTCAATACCTGCCGCAGGGTGACATTGAGAGAACGGAAGCCGCCGCCTACCGGGGTCGTCAGGGGACCTTTGAGGGCGACAATATACTGCTTGATGGCATCGAAAGTCTCTTTCGGCATCACTGTCCCGTAGAGCTTTTCGGCATTTTCGCCGGCATAGATATCCATCCAGACAATCCGGCGTTTTCCGCCGTACGCCTTTTCCACGGCGGCATCAACCACCCGGCGGGTCGCTTTCATGATATCACGGCCTATGCCGTCACCTTCAATAACCGGAATTATCGGGTTGTCGGGAATCTGGAGTTTCCCGTTTTTGACCGTAATTTTCTCCCCTTCTTTGGGGACAACGATATGTTTGAATTTGCTTGGCAAGTTCCTTCCTCCTTAATAGCCGATTTCTTTGAGGAATCCTTTGTAGGTCTGTCCCGACTTCTGGAGCAGTTCGAGTTCATCTTTGCCGAGTTTCAGTTCCAGAATCTTTTCCACACCATGGGCTCCCAGAACCGCCGGCACGCCGATATAAAGGTCCTTCATTCCGTACTGCCCGGTCAGATATGCCGAAAGAGGAACCACCCGTTTTTCATCGAGGAGTATCGCCTTCACCATTTCTACCGTTGCCGCCGCCGGGGCATAGTACGCCGAGCCGGATTTGAGAAGTTTCACTATTTCGGCGCCGCCATCCCGCGTCCGGTCTGATATCGCTTTGATTCTTTCGGCGCTGATAAGTTCGCCGATCGGAACGCCGCCAACCGTAGTGTACCGGGGAAGCGGGACCATCGTATCGCCATGTCCGCCCAGAACCATCGCCTGCACATCGGTCATAGCCACTCCCAGTTCCATAGCGACAAAGGCGCGAAAACGGATCGAGTCGAGAATGCCGGCCTGCCCGCAGACCCGGTTGGCTTTAAAGCCGGTCCGCTTGAACATATGATAAGTCATGATGTCCAGCGGATTGGTGACGACGATTACAAAAGACTTGGGGGCAAATTTCTTGATATTGTCCGCGGCGCCACCAACGATATCGGCGTTTGCTTTGAGAAGGTCCTCACGCGACATCCCCGGCTTGCGCGCCAGACCGGCGGTCATCACCACCAGGTCGGCTCCCTCAATATCCTTGTAGTCATTGGTTCCAGTCACGTGAGCGTTGTACATTCTGACGGGACCGGCCTGGGTCAAATCGAGCGCTTTCCCCTGGGGAATGCCTTCAAGAATATCGACCATGACGACATCGGCAAGATTCGTCTCGGCGATATACTGAGCCACTGAAGCGCCGACATTGCCGGCTCCGACTACTGCTACTTTCCTGTTCATTGTTCCTCCGTTTGTGTTAATCCTATATATTTAATTTAGTGAACTGTCACTACCGTATGTCCCGCATCGCGCACTACCGCGGTCTTAATGATGTCAAAACTGTCTTCGGCCAGACCGTTGATTATGTCCTGAGGAATAGTGCAGGAGCGAAAATAGACCTTATCCGGCACGCCCCGGGTCAGCTCCGAATAAAGATAGATATTGATTCTCCGACCGATGCGAAAAACGCGATGCAGTTTATGTATCCCAAATCTGTCGGCGGGCTCCAGTTCCTCGGCGCTGTCCGGCCTCCAGCGTTCGGCCAGCTCAAAAAAGATGTCGCTGCCTATCCCTTCCCGGCAGGGTGAAAAGAGGATTACCGTGCCGCCGTCTTTCACCGCCGTCTGACAATTCTCCAGCGCTTTTTGAACCTGGTAGAGATTGCTATCGAGCGGCGGAAGAACCTCGGCGAGAATCAGGTCAAATTTGCTCTTGACCTTCCGGCTGAAAATTCCTTCCGAATCCTGCGCCGCTTCGTGAAAGGCTTCCTTAATTTCTCCGCAGTGAAGAGCGGTGATATCCCCCCCGCGTCCCAGAACCAGCTGGATACCAAAAATTTTTTTGGCGCCCAGCAGGCTCATCAAATCGCGCAGATGCTCCTCCACCGGATTGCCCTCAAGTTTCATCGGCGCGGCATCAAAACTGGTGGCAAGGTCATGATTGCGGATGGTTGTAGCGCGGTCGCAGATACCGGGAAAAATCGATTTTCTTCCGCCGGTGAATCCGGCAAAATAGTGCGGTTCCACCGAACCGATGACACCCACCCGCTCATTTTCAAAGAAGGCTCGATTCAGGTAGACCGTTTCCCCGGTGCGGTCCTGGCCTGCCGCTTCCATCTCGAAGAGATTATCGGCATCATGAATCAAAATCCGTTTTTTCAAATCATCATACAAGGCGCCGAAAATCTGCCGCAGTTGACTCTCTGTCGGCGCCTGATGACATCCGCACGCGACCAGAAATTTGGCTTCCCGATTCAGTCGCCCGGAATCGGCAAGCCAGCGCAAGATTGTCTCGTTGGGCGTGGGACGATAGGCGTCATTAACGATAAATAGAGTCACCGAAGCCAGCGGGAACAGAATTTTTTCGGCGTTCTCCACGAAATGGCTGAAATCCCTTTCCGTGACTACTCTGTGAGCAGCGACGGACTGAATCTCGTTAAATTCGAAACTGTCCGATAGATTGAAAGATAATTTCTCCGCGCCATAATTGATATATATCTTCATTCTATCAGCTGAAGAAAAAGGCAATCTCAACGGCCGCATTCTCCGGAGAGTCGGAGGCATGCACCGAATTTTCCTGAATGTTTAACGCAATTTCCTGTCTTAGTGTCCCGCAGGCGGCCCGGGTCGGGTCGGTGGCGCCTATAAGAGTGCGCAGGTCGGCCACGGCATTCTCTTTTTGAAGAAGAATCGGCACAACCGGCGTTGACACCATAAATTCCACCAGCGCCGATAGAAACGGTTTCCCTTCGTGAACCGCATAGAACTTTCGCGCTCGCTCGGGAGTCAAACGTTCCATCCGCATTCCCAGGATTTCGAAACCGGCCTTCTCGAGGCGGGCAATAACATGACCAATCAGCCGTCGCCTGACGGCATCCGGTTTAATAATGAGTAGAGTTCTTTCGACCATTCATCCCCGTGTCTTGTTTTCTTTTTTCAATTTTCGAGCGGCGCTGAAGCCCAGTTCCAGCGCCTTTTGATTTTTTTCTTCCGTGCCGCGCGGCGCCCGTCCCAGAACCACTTCTTTCAGGGAATCATGAGTGACGATTCCGGTCAGTTCCGCTATGGCGCCCAGGGCGATAACATTGGCGACCATCACATGTCCTATTTCTTCGCGCGCCAGACGGACAAAAGGGAGCCCGTAATATTTCTTGGTCGGCACCTGTGTCACCATGGTAGAATCTACCACCAAGATTCCATTTTCTTTCAAATCAGGATAGTACTTATCGCAGGCTTCCTGCGTCAGCGCCAACAGAAGATCCAGTTTCATTGTCTTGGGGTAATAAATTTCACCCTCGGCAATAACCACATCGGAGCGGCTGGCGCCACCGCGCGCTTCGGGACCGTATGATTGCGTCTGCACCACGTTCTTGCCGTCGCCGACACCAATCGCCTCGGCGAGCATGACGCCCGCAAGAATCAATCCCTGGCCGCCGGAGCCGGAAAGACGAATTTCATAGCGGTCCTCTTTCTTTTTCTTTTCTTCCGCGGCTTTCATTTCTGCGCCTCCTTCTCTTTAAGACGCTGGACCAGTTTATCGTACTCTTCGCAGAACTCGGTGGCGTCGGTCTCGTGAATCAGTCCCGTCACAAATTTGCCCACCATCTTTTCCGGAGGAAGTTTAACCGCCGCCTGAATCGGCATGGCGTGGTCTTTCATCCAGGATATCATGGCGACCGCATCCCCTTCCCGATTCAAACGACCGTAATACGTATGGCAATTCGAAACCACTTCCACCAGCGAAAAACCTTTCTTAACAATTGCCCCTTCGATCAGTTTTTCGAGTTGCTGCTCGTGGTACACGGTGCCGCGCGCCACATAAGAAGCGCCCGCTGCCGAAGCGAGTTTGACGATATCAAACTGCTTCTCGTAATTGCCAAAAGGCGCCGTGGTGGCAAAAGCGCCGGCCGTCGTCGTCGGCGAAAACTGCCCGCCGGTCATACCGTAAATCTTGTTGTTTATCAGGACCACCGTGATATCGATATTGCGGCGACAGGCATGAATGAAGTGGTTGCCGCCGATAGCCATGGCATCGCCGTCGCCGGTAATGACAATAACTTTGAGGCGCGGCTTTGCCATTTTCACGCCGGTCGCAAAGGCGATGGCGCGGCCATGGGTGGTATGCAGAGTATTAAAGTCAAGATAGACCGGCATCCGGCTGGAACAGCCGATGCCGGAGACCACAACGATATCGTTCTTGTCCAGTTTCAGTTTGTCAATAGCCCGAATGAGAGCGCCCATAACAATTCCGTTGCCGCATCCGGCGCACCAGACATTGGGGAATTTCTTCTTAGGGCGCAGGTAATGATGGACAACATCAGAGCGCTGAACCTCTTTTTCCTTTACGACTGTATCTTTTTCCATCACTTCACCTCTCTGATTTTGTCGAGAATCTGCTGGGGAGTCATAACTTCGCCGTCATAACGCCCCAGAAAGAAGACTTCGGCGTTGCGTGGGGCAATACGTTTAATCTCATTTACCATCTGCCCCATATTCAGCTCGGCAACGATAATCTTTTTCACATTCTTGAGAGCATCGGAGATGATCGGGTCGGGAAAGGGCCAGATGGTCAACGGTTGAATAGCGCCAACATGCACTCGCCTCTCCCGCGCCATCTTTATTGCCTGATGCGCTGCGCGCGCCACGGTACCATAAGATATTACCGCAATCCTGGCGTCATCCATCATCTCGGTGCGAACTTTGTAAATCTCGTCGGTGAACCGCTCTATCTTCTTTCTCAACTTATTTAGCTTTTCGTTTATTTCCGACGGCACGGCGGTGGGGAAGCCTTCCCGGTCGTGCGTCAAGCCGGTCACATTGTAACGATAGCCTTCGCCAAAAGCGGCCATCGGGCTAACCATGCTCGGGGTCATTTCAAAATGACGGTACCAGTCAGCCGGGATATCCGGCTTGGGGCGCTCCATCACTTCAAGTTCACCCGGCTCCGGCATGGTCATTAACTCTCGCATATGTCCCAGCACTTCATCGGTAAGAACCGTCACCGGCGTGCGAAACCGCTCCGATAGATTGAAGGCTCGCACCGTTTCCTCAAAACATTCGCGGACTGATGACGGCGCTAGGGCGATAGCCGTATAATCGCCATGCGTTCCCCAGCGCGCCTGCATTGTGTCGGATTGGCTGATTTTGGTCGGAAGACCGGTCGAGGGTCCTCCGCGCTGGACGTTGACAATGACGCAGGGAGTTTCAGTCATATAGGCATAACCGATATTTTCTACCATGAGTGAGTAACCGGGTCCCGAAGTGGCGGTCATCGCTTTGGCACCGGCATTGGCGGCGCCGATAACAGCCGCGATCGAGCCGATTTCATCTTCCATTTGGATAAAGCGACCTCCCAATCGAGGAAGTTCCCGCGCCAATCCTTCCGCGATTTCGGTGGATGGGGTAATCGGGTATCCGGCGTAGAAATCGATTCCGGCATAGATAGCGCCCTGAACGCATGCCTCGTTCCCCTGCAGTAATCTCACTTTTCCTTTTCGTAAATTACTCATATTCTCCCCTCCCCTCATTTATAATTCGATGTGATGGCAAAATCGGGGCAATGCAGCCAGCAGATGGCGCATTGCGTGCATTTTTCCGGGTGCGCCAGAATCGGTTTGCCGTCACGATCCGGCTCAAGGACTTTCTGCGGACAGAAGGCGATGCAGATATTGCATCCCTTGCACCAGTGCAGAAATATATTCAGGGGAGGCAATTTCCCTTCATATTTGTTTACCGGTGGTTCTTTTTCCCCGCTGGTGCGAGGTTCGGATTCGGTCATTTCATAAACTCCCTGGAGTATATCTATACTTCCAAACTGCTGAAATTATTTTCTTTTTCTCCCGGTGGTTTTCTTGCGGGGCGACGTCTTGCCTTTGACGGCGGTCGCTGATTTTTTCTTCGGCGGCTTTTTGGCGCCGAACGATTTCATCCGCTCTTTTATGAGCGCCGGGATTTCGGTCGGTGAAGCCGCCACCGGAATCCC
>JBFMEF010000049.1 GCA_040753495.1 Candidatus Zixiibacteriota bacterium | reverse complement strand
GTCGCCGGGTCACTATCGCTGAGCAGGTCAGGGTCAGTTGCCGTAAAAGTTATCGTTTCCGAGCCATTCCAATCGGCGTTCGGAATCGTTATTGTGGCGACACGGTTCAAATCAATCGACACCGTCAGTTCGATATTTCCCGAATATGTCCAGGTTATCTGGTCGGGAGTGCTTTCGGCGTCAGTGACAAAGTTATCGAGGTTGATAGTCGTAAAAAGCGCTCCTTCAGCGACGGTCTGGTCCGGGATATCGGATACGACCGGCGGCGTTTGGGCATGAGCCACAGCGCCTATCAATCCAAAGAGCATCAAAAGTAAAGCCGATGCTCTAATATGAAATCCTTTCTTATTCGCTCTTCGCTTTATCATAAATTCCCCGCCTCGTTACTTCAGTAAAACCATCTTCTTGGTCTGATGCTTATCCCCGACTTCCAGTCGGTAGAGATAGATACCGGTCGCAACCGGTCTTCCATTCTGGTCGCTGGCATCCCAGGTGACCGTATGACGTCCGGTCTCCAGATGACGGTCGACCAGCGTTTTGACATGCTGCCCAAGAATGTTGTATATCTTCAGACGGGCATATTCGCCGCCCGCTTTGCTTATATCAAAATCAATGCGCGTTACCGGATTAAACGGATTGGGATAGTTCTGATAGAGCATGAAATTGGTCGGAAGAATCGGATTGGGATTATCGACCGGTATTTCATTGGCATTGGCGTTGGAAAGATAAACCTGCGTTATGCGCATGGTCGATTTATCGTCGGCGCTGATATCTTTCTTGACCACCGCCGGGATTCGCATAAAATCGGAAATCCCGGAGGGAATCAAGGTTTCTTCCTTCCAGGGTTGATTGCTGTAAAGCACCATCCTTATCCGCCCGCTATGGTCGTCGTTGTAGGCAAGGATGAACTGCGATGCCATCTCCGCCAGCTCGGGGCGATTGAACTCCACCGAGGTCGGGTCATAATCGATCTGCAATTGAACGCCGGCGACATTGTCCGGAAATTCTCCCTGAACATTCAGCTTGGTCAACTGTCCGGCGGAGAGATTGTCATGCACCAGGCGCAAGGACGCCACCTGCCCTTCATAATTGACCGGAGCCGGTGAGGGATTGATAGGCAGGCCGAAAATAGTATTGACCACTCCCACCAGGTCAACCACATTTACAAAGGCATCGCGCACCACATTAGCGGTGGCGAAATTACGGGGCGCCAAGCCATAATTACCCAGAATATAAGCGACAATGTTAACCAGGTCGGCTACGTTGATTTTCTTATCGAGGTTGACATCACCATACCGGTCAACTTCGATGATACCGGAATCGGTCAAAAGAAACAGCGATGGCACCTGCGGATTGGGGTCAATCGATTCCCAGGCATCATAGAATTTTACCCAGTAGTCGCCGGGCGTGGACGCCGAATCTATCGACATATAGGCGCGTAAGATAGCCGAAGAGGTGCCATCCACAATCGGCTCATTTGCCAGACCAAAGGCGACCACGCGGACCGTATCCGGAAATTGCCCGATATTTTCATAAACAACATAATCGGGGGTGCGGTCGGTAACGACGATGGAATCGATTTCAGCCACCTGGCCCGGATAGGACATATCGAACTGAATACCATACACGGTCTTGGAGGTCACCAGGTCGATCGGCAGAACTACCGGTGAAGCGCCGGGGACACCCCCCACCGGGGCGCCGCCATAGGTGGAAGTGGTGAAAAGTCTATCAATATCTAATTTATTGACAGTAATCGAGACAGAGCGTATAGCGGAATTGGCGTTAAATTCATCTGCCGCCTGGAAGTCAATTATGAAGGTTCCTTCCTGCGCGAACGACGGCACAAAGCGGAAAGTGCCGGAGACATTGGCGGTTCCGCTGACCGGATTGGACGGCAGAAACTGGGCGTTTGCCGGAAGACCATTAGCGCGAAGAGTCAAGTCGTCGCCATCAGGGTCGGTGGCTGTCACCGTAAAGCGAACAGAGTCTCCCTGATTTATGGTATAGCTTGATGGGACAATTGCGCCAACCGAAGGGGCGTTGTTCCCGGGAGGTCCGGCAGTACAACAGGTATCGGGACAAGTATCAGTCGGGCAGGGGTCAACGGGAGGAGTACCAACCGTAAATCTTCCAAAACCATAAGTACCGGTGCCGGGGTAGATTGTAATCGTTCCGGAGGTGTCGGAGAACTGATTGATGCGGTACTCCGGCAGAGTCCCTTTATAATCTTCTACCTGAATAAAGGCGGTCTGTCCTGTGGTAGCCGAAGAACTCACTCTGAACAGGAAGTTGAGAATCACTCCCACGGTATCGGTTTTCGCCGCAATCTGAGGCCGGACATATCCGGGCGGAGGCGGGTCAGGCGGAAGCGGCGGAAGGAACTGCACGAAGATGGCATTGCCATTGATTACGGTATCAACGGTATCGCGCGGAGCAAAAACAGTATATGTGGTATCCCAGGTCGAAGGCACGCCGAGAGTGTCAAATATAATGGTGGAGCGGCCCCGTCCGACCATCTCCAGACTGTCATACACGATGGATAGCCCGCCGCCTGCCTCGGCGATTCTGATAGGTGTTAACAGGCTCTTGGGATAAGTAAAACGAATGAGGAAACCACCCACCGGGATGGCGTTCTTTATTTGAACCGGCATCCTGACGATAGTACCGGGCAATCCGGAGAAATCGCCGACGTCGATTTTGTAATTGATACTGTCGATTATCAACTGCGCTTTGCTCTCGCCTGAGAGAATCACCAGGCAGACCAGCAGAACCAGGGGCAGCGCCAGAAGTCGCCGCCGACCAACATTCTTATCATTAATTTGAGATCGTGGGAACATATTCATTCCGCCTATCTATTTTAAGAGAATCATTTTTTTTCGGTCGTTAAAACGGTCGGCCGTTATGGTATAGAAATATATTCCGCTTGCCATTACATTGCCGTCCCGGTCTCGGCCATCCCAGGTGACCTGATGCCGCCCGGCCGGTAGAAAATCGCCGACAAGCTGGCAGATTTCCTGCCCCAGCAGATTATAAATCTTCAAATCCACCAGAGCCGCTTTCGGTATATCAAACGCTATTGCCGTTAAAGGATTAAACGGATTAGGGTGATTCTGATATAAAGCATATCCCTGCGGCAATAATTCAAAATTATCTTTCACGGTTGCCGGCATTGTCAGTCCTTCCACGGACGACAGCTCCACCGCTTGAATCTTGAAATTCCCTTTTCCTTCGACCTCAAGCAGGGTATTCAGCCCGGCCGGAAGACGTCTTCCGCTCTCGCTGAAAATCAAAGCCCGCACCGTTGAGCCGTCCTGCGCCCATTTAAAATCAAGCCCGCTTTCACGGAGAGGCGAGAGAGGATTTATCTCCACCCCGGCTTCAGATGCGCCGGACAAAGTTATCAATATAGCCCCCAGCTCTTCGGTCGAGCGATACATTACGTTGAAACCGCCCTCATCCGAAAGCGCTATGATTTCCGCGCCGGCCCCGTCATATCGCAGTTTGCCGCTGTTCCCTAACAGATTGACCACCTTGTTGACAAGATAGACCAGGTCAGAGACTGACGCCATAATGCCATCCTGATTGACATCAGAATAAGCCCGCTGCACGGAATTGAGCGGGTAAACGCGCGGATTAATGAAGTAATTGGTCAGAACCACGGCATCGCCGATTTCATACGGTATGCCGTTCAGATTTATATCCCCCAGATTAGAGAGGTCCGGCTTCTGAATCATCACATATCCGTTCTCATAAACGATGGCGGTCTGCTCAACGCGCACGCCGCCGGTGTCGAACAGAACATTGTCGCTCTGGTCAATCAGGTCGCGGAATACAAAATTGACCGGAACGGCAAAGCCGCCGTAATTCTGGTCGCTGGTCAAATAGAATGAAAGCCGCGCCACCGGGCCATTCCCGGCCGGAAGGTCAGGGGTAACCGCGCCGCTGGCAAGGTCGGCGGTACCGACAATACGAATGTCTCCCAGCATCGTCCGGTAATTCAGACTGTAACTGAAATATTCAAAACTGGCGGCGCGTGTCCCGACTTTGGTGATGCTGGAAACGGTCATGGAAGAAACATCATAATTGACCAGCAGGTCGAAACCGGAAACCAGTTCCAGATTCAAGAGATTGATATCAACTGTCACCAATTCGCCGGGATAGCCGCGCACAGTATCGACTTTCAGAGCATAAACCAAAGCCGGGGCAAGATTCAGAGAAATATCAGCCGTGTCCGATGCCCCATACTGGTCGCTGACGGCAATCAGTATATCATAATCGCCGGAATCGCGGAGAAGAGTCTGCCAGTCGAATAATGCCGGCTGCCCCGGAATGAAAGCGTTACCATCCGGTATCGCTACCGGAGTCCAGTGAACCGGGTCGTTATCCGGGTCGATGTAGCTTATTTCAAATTGCACCCGGTCACCCGCCGTCGATACCAGCGCTGTCGGAGAATTCAGAACCGGCGGCCGATTATTATTTAGGACATTTATTTTCATCTGACGGGTGGTCGCGCTGGCGCCGTCGCCGGCCCAGACCGTAATGACAAAAGGAGAATTCTCAGAGGAGTTCGGTCCGGTGAAATCCGGAGTCCATTGAAAGCTCGCCAGACCGTTACTGACGGTTTCAAAGACTCCGCCGGCAGGACAGGAGATAATGCCGAGGTCGATATTATCGCCATCAGCATCAAGCGCTCTCACGGAAATCGTCAAGGTCTCTCCTTCCAGAATCGTCTGGTCAGTGAGTGTCGCAATGACCGGCGCCGTATTGGCAAACGAACTGGTGCCGCCTGACAGAACAGCTATCAGGACCGCCATCAAGATTCTGCGCCGGATTTGTAAGTTCATATGCGACATAAGGCAATTATACACTCTTATCCGCTCTCTTTTGAGCAATTCACAGACCAACTTCAGGCATTATTACATGCTGTTTTCTGCGGCTCCCCCAACCGTCAGAAAGAATCCTTGTCTTTTTGTTCAAAACCTGAGCAGACCGGTTAAGTTCGGATTTTTTAACTGGTTAACTGCCCGGCGAAACTTTTTTAAGTCGTTATCGAGTCAAAAATCAAAAACCCCGGAAAAAGTCTTTTATTGAAATTAGGTGAGGTAGGCGGGTAAGTCTGAATCCCTATTACCTGACGTTCAGCAATCATGCAGAACCTTGCAGGTCGCAAAATGCGGGGAACGGCACTCCGTGCCATAGAAGCAAAAAATCCCCAAATCTTAGTTCTTACTTTCAGACTATCGATTTTGGGGGCCATCTAAACCAATCCTTCTTTTTCGCCCAAATTTATTCATTATCAGTTTCGTTTCGTTAGTCACTCTCCTCTAATTTTATCCCCACGGGGAGGAAATTCCTCCCCGTGAGAAAAAGTAAATGGTTACTTCAAGAGTACCATCTTCTTGGTCACTGAGTTGGCACCGGCTTCTGCTTTGTAGAAGTAGATACCGGAGGCAACGTTGGCTGTCCAGTTGAGTTCGAGGACGCCAGCTTCGCTGTGACCGTTCCAGCCATGGACTTTCTGACCGGCGACGTTGTAAATCGTCACGCTATAGTCGGAAGCCTTGGGCAGTTCGAGACGAATCACAGTCTGAGCGTTGAACGGGTTCGGATAGTTGGAAACACTGAACGCGGTCGGCAACAAGCCAACTTTGTAGGTGTTACCAAAGTAATCCACCGCCTCAACCTTAACCAGAGAACCTTCGGCGTTCAGGATATTGCCGGAGAAGGTCTTGCCCTTCTCGAAGGAATAAACCAGAACGTTGGTGTTGCCGTTAACCAGACCGGTCTTGATCTCCATTCCGGCCGCGCCCTCAGCGAGGGTCACGTTGACGTCACCGGCGAAGGTGAAGAGAGCCGCGCCGAGTTCCGAATCCACGGTGACAACCGAGCCGTCATGGCTGAAGTTGGCGGTCATGGCATACGGATTCAGCTTGGCATACGGGAGAGCGTCGCCAATGATGACACGGATGAGATAAACCAGGTCGGCCACTGACAGAACGATACCGTCAGCGTTGACATCGGTAGCGGCAATCTGACCGTCGATATTAACCTGGAACGCAGCCAGGCCGGCGATGAAGTAGTTGGTGAACACAACCGCGTCACCAATTTCATTCGCAATACCGTTCAGGTTGACGTCGCCACGGGCGTCAATGGAGTCGGCGCAGATGATATCCACGCCACCGTTGTAGAAGTCGATGAAGCGAATCGGATCCGGCTTATTCGGAAGTGGATTCATGCAGGAATTCGGAGCGCCGCCCCAGGTCGGGAACAGAGCATCGAGGTCAGTAATCTCAAACGGCGGGTCGCCGAATTCGAACACCTGGTCGGAAATAGCAGTCTCGATGTCGAAACTGTCATTGGTAGCCGGCCAATAAGCGATAGTGTTATCGCCGCAGTCAAACCAGAAGAACCGAACCGGTACAAACTGGCATTCCAAAGTCCGGTCGTTGGAGACAAGGAAGTCAAGCATGAACAGTACGAAGCCGTCGATTTCCGGCTCGGGACCGTCGTTCGGAACCATCTTGTCTTTCGGACTATGCGGACCATCATTCTGGTCGGCGATAGCGGTTACACGAAGCATGCCACTGGGGCAAGCGGAGCCGCAGTTACCGAAGGGACCAAAACGATAGGTGAAATACTCCCATTCATAAGCGCCGGGAATATCAAAGAGGTCGCCCTTGAGAGCACCCATGAAATTGAGAGCGGAAGCATCGTAGGCAATTAAGAAATCGAAGCCCCAGATCTCTTCAGTGCCTTCGGTCTTGAGGACTGGCACATAAGCATGCTGGCCCTGAAGCTGGTTGTGAATCTTCGCAATCTTAATGTCAAACGGCAGCGATGACACGGTATGGAAAGTCACCTGACAATC
>JBFMEF010000048.1 GCA_040753495.1 Candidatus Zixiibacteriota bacterium | reverse complement strand
TCTGAATTTTTTCGGAAATTACAACTATATCGGCATAACGCGGCGGTGGCACCGCCGCGAAATTCGACTCATCCGGAACGACCGCTTAATCCGCTCTTATCGCGATTCGCAGGGATTCCGGATATACCCCTCGGAAGCCGCAATAGCGGCCGGTCACCCGGGAAGGAAACTGAATGTCAAACGGGCGGGGGCGGCGATCTATCATTACTCCTATGTCCGCCCTCCGCGACTGATGCAGAAAAAGGCGCGCTACTTTCATAAGTTCTGGCATGACGACCGCTGGATTGAGGAGAATGTTGCCCCCAAAGAGGAATTCGACTATCATCAGGTTGACGCCATTAGGAGATTTGAGGGGAGTCATCCCGCCGTGATGAATGAAATCATCGCGCAATGCGATTGGGAATTTGACGAGAGCAAGATTAAGCCCAATTTCACGCCGCGGGAGTGGTTTCTATATCAGATAGAGAGAATTACCGGTTACAGGCTCGGCGAATACAAGAACTACCGTCTAATCTGACATGGCGTCTCCTACCGACGCCCTGTTTTCCTTCAGTCGCGCCCGCACAGTCCGTATCCTCTGCCCTTCTACTTTTTCGATTTCAAAAATGAATTCTTTCCAGTCCACTTTCGTCCCCGGCGCCGGAACCGAGCCGACCAGGTCATAGATGAGCCCGCCGATTGTTTCAAATTCCTCAGTTTCATAATCGAGGTCAAATTCCTCCAGAAGCTCATCGACCGACAGGCCGGCGTCAACCAGCACCGAGTTGTCCCCCATTTTGACCAGTTCCGCCTGTTCATAGTCATGTTCATCCTGGATGTCGCCGACTATTTCCTCCAGAATGTCTTCCAGTGTGACCAGACCGGCGGTTCCCCCGTATTCGTCAACCACTATGGCGATATGGATTTTGTTGGTTTTGAATTCCTTGAGCAGGTCGCTAATTATTTTAGTCTCTGAGACAAAATATGCCCGGCGCAGATACCGGGTAATGTCAAAATTCTTCTCGTCAAGCGGCAGCGGCAAACTGGTGAAGAGGTCTTTGATATATAGAATCCCGATTATTTTATCGATACTCTCGTCGAACACCGGATAGCGGGAGAAACCGTGCTGGTCGGTCGTTTTTCGGATATCCGCGATGGTGGCTTTATTGCTGAGACCGATGATATCGATTCGGGGAATCATCACTTCACGCACTTCCGTGATATCCAGTTGGAAAATCTGGCCGATCATCTCTTTCTCTTCATCTTCCATTATCGGTTCCGCCAGACCGGCCTGGTCGGCCAGAGATTCGATGGCTCTCTCGATGATATCTTCCTTCTGCTCCTCGGAGACTCGGTCTATCGATCTGTTGAAAGCCCGGTTGTAGAACTGCAGGAAAGGACGAAAGACAAAATGCGCCAGGGCGAAAAGCCCGACATATTTTTGAATTCCTTCATCAACCGGCCGCAGGGCGCGCCGTCGTGGAAGATATTCGAGAAAGAAAAGATAGAGAATCCAGGAGGCTCCGATTGCGAGAGCGAGAAGCGGCGCCTGCTTTAGACTGTATTGCCCGGTAAGCGGAAGCACCGCCAGGACGGCCAGGAGGGACGAGAGCGCCAGGGTAAGGGATTTAATCAAGACGGTCAATTGAAGCGACATCCGCGGATTGGAGGAAACTTCTTTCAGATATTTCTGACTGAAACGGGAAACGCGGGAGGAAATTGCCTCCATCTGTTCCGGGTCGAGGTACGATGTCAGCGAATGAAGCGAGAATATATAGGCAATGTAATTCACCGTTAGAATCAGTATGAAATAGATAAGACTCATCTAATCCCCACCCGGCTCATAATCAGTCTCTCCCTTTTCTCCATCACTTTCCCTTCCCGCCGCGTCTTGTGGTCATACCCCAATAAATGAAGAATTCCATGCACGCACAACCGGATTATCATCTGCTCCGGAGAGATTCCATCCTCCCGGGCATAACGGGTTGCCGTCTCCGTAGAAATATAGACCTCGCCAAGAACGGAATGGGGCGCCGAAATTGAGTCAATGTTGAACGACAAGACATCGGTCGCTTTATCAATCTGACGGAATTTGCGGTTAAGTTTCCGGATTTCCCTGTCCGATACGAAGATAATGGACACCAATCCCTCAGGCGGCTGTTCTTCTTTTTCTATTATCTCCGCCAGGGCGGCGATTTTCTTGCGGGGGAGGCGTCCGCCCGCCGCTTTTATGACTGAGCAGCGCATCAGGTTTCATCGTCCTTTTTCGGATATTCGATACGGTAATGAAAGACGCCGATAAGAATTTGCACGAAAGCTTCTTTGATTTGCGCCAGGTCTTTGAGCGTCAGGGGGCACTCCTCCAACTCTCCCGATTGAATTCTGTCGTTGATAATTTTTTGGACGAGGTTGGCAATCCGCGCCGGTTTTGGCTCCGCCAGTGTCCGGCTTGCCGCTTCGACCGTGTCAGCCAGCATCACTATCGCGGTTTCTTTGGTGCGCGGTCGCGGCCCGGGGTACCGAAAATCATCTTCGTTGGCATTTTCGATGCCGAGTTCTTTTGCCTTGTTCAGAAAATAAGTCATGGTCATGGTGCCATGATGTTCTTCGATAAAATTGAGCACTTCATCGGGCAAGTCCGCTTCTTCACCCATGATTCTCCCCTTTTTCACATGGGACGCCAGAACGATGGCGGACATGGTCGGGGTGAGTTTGTCGTGCTTTGATTTTATTCCCAGCTGGTTTTCGACAAAGTATTCCGGGATTTCCATTTTCCCGATATCATGATAATAAGCGCCCACCCGAGCGAGAAGGGCATTGGCTTCGATGGCTTTGGCGCCGGCTTCGGCAAGACTCCCCACAATTATGGAGTGATGATAAGTCCCCGGCGCTTCCAGGGAAAGTCTCTTGAGAAGCGGGCGGTTGAGGTCGGAAAGCTCGAGCAAGGTAATGTCGGTGGTAAATCCAAAGAGCGACTCAAACAGCGGGAGAATGCCGATGGTCAGAAGCGGCGAAAGAATGGCGTTGGCTAATCCATATCCCATCAGATTGAGCATATCGGAAGGGGGCGAAACTTTGAATGATTCTATCAAGTAAATCAACGCCAGATAGGTTATTGACAAATATAGAATGGAGCGGAAAAATTCGTTGCGATGACGAACTCTCTGGGTTGAGTAGCAGGCGACGGTGCCAATGATTATTGTCGTGAGGACAATACTGAAATTGAAACGGTGCAATATGCCCAGAAGCAACGCCAGGATAAAGGTATTGAATGTCCCAATCTCGGCATCAAACAGAATGGTCACCAGAATGGAGAAAATCGCCACGGGAAAGAGGTAAATCGATAGATTTAACTTGATGCCGATGAGATAAATCAAGAGCAGTTCCAGACCATATATCAAAAGAAGCGCCAGAATTTTGGGATTGGAGACATATATCTGGTTGTGAAAATGATACAGATAGAGGTACAGGATGAGAAAGGCGACAATAATGAGAAGCAACCGCGCCAGCACCGGAAGAAAAGGTCCCATCCAGCCTTCATCCCGCGCCAGCGATTCCATCTGACGGTACATCGCTTCCAGAATTTTCTCCTGTCGCGGCGTGATACGACTTCCGGCACGCACGATTACTTCACCGGCCGCCACCACTTCACTCACGGTGGTAATCGATTCGGCAACCGCCTCTCTCCTTGCCCCCATCTCGGCCGCATTCAGACTGAGATTGGGGATAATGAAATGCCGCCCGATATCATAATAGAGGTCAACATCAATGGAATCGGTCAGGGAGCGATTATTGAGAGCGGCAAGAAAATTGACATAAGCGCGGGGCAGGTCGAGAAGTTTATCCCGCAGCACAAACAGCTCCCGGTCATCTACCCGCACTATGATGGAGCGGTTTTTCAGATCGGGAAGCGAATTCAAGTCGGCGATGACGCCGTAGAAGTAGATATCGTTGCGAATAATGTCGCTGATGACGCTTTTGAGCAGCGATATTTCATTTGAACGCAGCAGCCGCCTGACGGCGCCGGCATCGACAAAAGGATACTGGGCAGTTATGGATGTCACCGCCGCCTCAATCAGGCTGTCGGCGCCGTTGGGGGAGCGAGACCCACTTTTCAGTTTCTGCGCGATTACTCTCTCCGCCGAGTCGGCCGTCTTAATGAATTGCTCAAAGCGGGCGTAAATCGAATCGACCGTGCCTCGGTTATACTCCAGAATAACCGGGATGGCGTCGGCTGCCGCTTTTTTTTCTTCCTCAATCTCCTGAGCTGTTTTAGAAACGGTTATCTGAAAGGGGGCGATGATATCTTCGAAGGCAATTTCGCCCTTGCGGGGGAAATCGAGGGGGAAGAAAAGATTGTCGGCTGGATAGAGCAGCGCAATCAGCGCCGCGGCAAGCGCCAGCATGAAATATTTTTCTATTTTACTGCGGGTGCCGGACGGCGGCGCCTGGCGCGTCACCGCCTTGACTTTGAGAATACGTTTTAACAGCCGTTTC
Organism: Candidatus Zixiibacteriota bacterium; assembly: GCA_040753495.1. Taxonomy (NCBI): domain Bacteria; kingdom Pseudomonadati; phylum Candidatus Zixiibacteriota; species Candidatus Zixiibacteriota bacterium. The sequence goes on along the minus strand of JBFMEF010000048.1, from coordinate 69,633 downwards.
AGCCTTATCAGAAAACGATACATATGGGGACATCATTGTCCCTCTTTCTCCTTTCGATACCCCTTTTCATAACGCTCATAGGCGCGGAGAATTTTCTGCACCAACGGATGTCGGACCACGTCCCTGTCGGTTAGATAAATGAATTTTATCCCGTCCACTCCAGATAAAATCTTCTGAATTACCACCAGCCCCGATTGTCTTTTATTCTCTAAATCTATCTGCGTAATATCGCCGGTAATGACCGCCCGCGAGCCTTCCCCCAGACGGGTCAAGAACATTTTCATTTGAGCCGGGGTGGTATTCTGACCTTCGTCAAGAATGACAAAAGTGTTATTGAGAGTCCGTCCCCGCATAAAGGCGAGAGGCAGAATCTCAATTATACCCAGTTCGATTAATTTTTTGATTTTCTCCGCGGTCATCATCTCGTGGAGAGCGTCATACACAGGACGAAGGTACGGGTCAACTTTGGCGCGAATATCGCCTGGCAAGAACCCCAGTGACTCACCGGCTTCCACGGCCGGTCGAACCAGCACAATCCGATTGACGCGGCGATTTTTGAGCGCCGCCACCGCCTCCGCCACAGCCAGATAGGTCTTGCCGGTGCCGGCCGGACCGATGGAGAAGACAATGTCAAACTGCTCAATCGCCTCAAGATAATGCTTCTGCCCCACCGTTTTCGGTTTCACGGTAGCCTTGAATCCGGTATTGTTGCCCGACTGAATCGCCATCAGTTCGGCCGGACCTCCGCCTTCTTCCTTCACCATTTCGATGGCATAATTAAGATATTGCTCGGTGATAAATGCCCCCTGCGACAGGCGCGCGGTCAAGTCCTTGAAAAGCCCAACCACCTGCTCCACTTCTTCCGGTTTCCCCTCAATGATGATTTTATCTCCCCGCGCCACAATCACCGGCGAGAAGGCTTTTTCAATCAGCCTCAAGAATATATCGTTCTGCCCGAAGAGGAAGCGGCTATCCAGCCCCTCAATATGAACCGTTCGGGAGATTCTTTCTTCTGTAGATGATGGCATAATAGATTAATTTACTCCGTACATTATTCATCGGCAATCCGCAATCCCAATTCACGCAGCTGCTCCGGGTCAATTTCGGAGGGGGCGCCGTCCATTAATGATGCCGCCGAAGCGGTCTTGGGAAAAGCGATAACATCCCGTATCGAATCAGAACCGGTCATCAGAGCGACAATCCGGTCCAAGCCGGCCGCTATACCGCCGTGAGGCGGCGCGCCATATTCCAGAGCGCGCAGCAGGAATCCGAACATCTTTTCCGCCCGTTCGTTGGAAATACCGAGAATATTGAGAACCTTCTGCTGAATTTCGCGGCGATTAATCCGGATGCTTCCGGAAGCCAGTTCCGAGCCGTTCAGCACCAGGTCGTACTGCTCGGCGTGGATTTTCCGCAGCGGATGTTCAGGACTGCTTAGTGGCAAGTTTGTTTTAAGGGCATCATCGAAATGATGAAGGTCCTCTTCCACCGGGCTGGAGACTATATTATGCATGGCGTCCAAACGCTGTTCCTGCTCATTGAACTCGAACAAGGGGAAACGAGTCACCCAGAGGAATCTCCATTCATCGGTTCTTATCAATTTATGAGACTTTCCCAAATGCAGCCGCAATTGACCCAGTATCGCTTCCGCTTTCAGGCGCGGAGCCGATATTATAAATACGGCGTCACCGACGGCAGTTCCAGCTTTTTCGCAGATTGCCTGTATTGTTGACTCACCGACAAATTTCGATATCGGCGACTTGATTTCATTCTCCAGTCGCAGCATATAAGCCAGTCCGCCGGCGCCCAGATTCCGGGCGAACTCGGTTAAATCATCCAGCTGTTTGCGCGAGTAAGAACCGCCCCCCTTAAGGCAGAGCCCCTTGACCACCCCACCATTTGCAACCGTTTCCTTGAAGACTTTGAAGGCGGAGTCATGGACCAGTTCGGTGACGTCGCAGATTTCCATCCCGAAGCGAAGGTCCGGCTTATCGATTCCCCAGCGATTGATGACCTCGTCATACTCAAATCGCGGAAAGGGGGTAGAGATTTTGATATCAAGAATTTTCTGGAAGACCTCCGCCATTAAGCCCTCGATAACAGCAAAGACATCATCGCGAGTAACAAAGGACATCTCCAGGTCAATTTGGGTATGCTCCGGCTGACGGTCCGCCCGGAGGTCTTCATCTCGAAGACAGCGCGCCAGCTGGTAATAGCGGTCAAATCCCGATATCATCAGTATCTGCTTTAATAGTTGCGGCGATTGAGGCAGGGCATAGAATTTTCCCTTGGAGACTCGGCTCGGCACCACATAATCGCGGGCGCCTTCCGGGGTGGAGCGAATAAGAAGCGGCGTCTCGATTTCATAGAATCCTATTGAGGAAAGATATTGCCGCACCGCCAGGGCGACCTGATGCCGAATCTTAATTCTTTCCTGGAGCGGCTGACGTCTCAGGTCAAGATAACGGTACTCCAGGCGCAGGACTTCGGAAGCGTTGGTGCTGTCTTCTATCTCAAAGGGAGGCGTTTTTGACTCTGCCAGGATATGGAAGTTCTCGATTGCAATTTCAATCGTGCCGGTCGATAATGCCTTGTTTTCTGTCCCTTCGGGGCGTCTTTGGACTCTTCCAATCGCGGCGACGACAAATTCATTGCGCGCCCGGGCAGCGCGCTCAAAGATATCTGCCGGCACGGTCGAAGGATTCAAAACCACCTGGGTAATGCCGTATCGGTCACGAATATCTATGAATAACAGCCCGCCCAGATTTCGGTACGATTGCACCCAGCCGTTGAGGGTAACTTTTTCGCCCACGTTGGCGTCAGACAGTTCACCGCAGGTGTGGGTTCTTTTGAGTTCTCCAAAAAGAGGCAATATTTCTCCAATAACCTTATATCATTTATTAATTTAGTTCGGAATATCAGAGCCAGATTTTACATTCTTTTTCACCAGCAGCGGAAAGTAATCAAATGCTTCCGGCTTGTCAATAGGAACTGTTGTCAATCCAAGGGGTTAATAGTTTTGAGATGAGGAGAATAAGTTGGCTTGACAAATTGACGGAAGCGTATTAATCTCTTCAGGTTTAATGGCTTGCGGTCGATAAAAAAAACGATATGAATATTTCGCGATATTTGAAAGAAGAGTCTATCGTCCTTGATTTCCACCCCGAATTGGAACCGCCTCCGGAGGAGTCGAACTCCAACCGCTGGAAAGAGCGAAACAAGAAGCAGGTGCTTTCGGACCTGGTGGATATTCTGGAGAACTCCGGCAGAACCGGGAATAAGTGCAAGCTGTTGACTGATTTCATAAACCGGGAGCGGAAGGCATCCACCGCAATCGGGCATGGCATTGCTATCCCACACGTCCGCACTATGCAGGCGAAGGAATTCATTATCGGCTTTGCCCGCTCCACGGAAGGTATTGATTTTGGCGCCCCGGATGAGCAGCCGGTACATCTGTTTTTCATCATGGCGGCCCCGCCGTACGACGACAATTTATACTTGAAAGTCTTTAAGGCTCTGGCGGAATCACTTCAATACGAGAGTTTTCGTCAGGAGTTAATGGAGGCGAAAGCTCCCTACGAAATCATCCGCGCATTCAAGAATATGGAATGACTGGATTCCCAGGAGCCAGATTACTGGCGCTGATATATCCCCATCAAGACCGCTTCCGCAACGATATGCCCCTTGATTTTTTCCAGCATCGATTTCCTGATTATTCCGCGGACGGTTTCCTCCCGAGTGAACACCGGCTTGGAATCAAGAGCATATAATCTGAAAAAATAGCGATGAGGCGCTCCATGCGGCGGGCAGGGTCCCCCGTATCCATATTTCCCGAAATCGTTCTTCCCCTGCATCAGCGCCACCTCTTTACCTTTTGTCTTCAATACAGGGGTCACCACTTTCAGAACGTTTTCGGGGATAACGGTCATTTCCGGCGGAATATTATAAAGCACCCAGTGGACCCAGTTTCCCGACGGCGCATCGGGGTCTTCGCATATCAGAACAAGTGATTTGGCGGTTGCGGGTATATTGTCTATATGCAATTCCGGCGAGAGGTCAGCGCCGTCACAGGTGAATTTGGCCGGTATCGAATCCCCCTCCTTGAAGGATGGACATGTCAGTTCCATTTTCGCCTCCCGCTTAACGGCGGAAGAATCTTCCTCGGTCCCAGCCGCGACAGCCGCAAGCATACATAAGGCTCCAGCTATGATTACGACAGGATTCTTTCCAAACCTCATATTCTTATGATTATACGTCAGAATCTATTGTTCTTGCCGTTGAAAGCTATTAGCCGTTTATAATTGGGGATTTACGTCAGCCGCGCTATTATTTCTTATCCCTCAAGAACGGCTCAAACAGATCGATCGGCAGCGGGAATATGATAGTGCTTGATTTTCCCACCGAGACTTCTGTCAGCGTTTGCAGGAAGCGAAGTTGCAATGTGCTGGGCTGGGCTGCAATGATGGCGGCCGCCTCGGACAGTTTATGCGACGCCTGCAGTTCTCCTTCGGCATGAATAACTTTCGCCCGTCTCTCCCGTTCCGCTTCCGCTTGGCGCGCGATCGCCCGGGTCATCTCCGGCGGCAGGTCAACATTCTTTATTTCGACCACGGAAACTTTGATACCCCACGGCTCGGTCTGATGGTCGATAATTTTCTGCAACTCCTGGTTTATTTTTTCCCGGTTCGCCAGAAGTTCATCCAGTTCCACCTGCCCCAGAACAGAGCGAAGGGTGGTCTGCGCAATCTGTGAGGTAGCCTCAAAATAATTGGCGACCGCCACAATGGCTTTGTTGGGGTCCATCACCCGGAAATAAACCACGGCGTTTACCTTGACGGACACGTTATCGCGGGTAATTACATCCTGCGAGGGGACATCAAAAGTAATCGTGCGCAAATCGACTTTGAGCATGCGGTCCACGAGAGGAATGAGGAAGATAATTCCCGGTCCTTTAGCGCCTATCAGTCGTCCCAGTCGAAAGATAACACCGCGCTCATATTCGCGAAGAATTCTAATTGCGTTCGATAGAATTATCAACGCCAGAAACGCTATTATTCCAAGAGTAGCAAGTTGCATAAAACCTCCCTGCTTATACTTTCCTTTTGACCTTTATTTTCAGATCTTTCACTTCCAGAACTTCCACTGACACCCCTTCATCGACAGGCTCATCGGCGCGCGCTTCCCACAATTCCCCGGCGACATAGACATATCCGGTCGGGTCAATTCTTTGCTTGACAACGCCGACCTGCCCGACCAATCCTTCCACCCCGGTGGTCGGACGGGCGATGCGCGCTTTTAGCGCCAGGGTGAAGGCAATCACCACAAAGGCTCCAATGACCACGGCCACCGCAAAAATGACTGATTTGGAGATTCGCAGTGACGGGTCGGCCGTATCGATCAGCATCATCCCCCCGATTATCAGCGATATCACCCCGCCAATAGTCAACAATCCGTGACTCACAATTTTTATCTCCAATATGAAAAGAAGTATCGCAAACAGAATCAGCAGAAGTCCGGCGTAATTAATCGGCAGAGTGCGGAAGCTGTAGAAAGCGAGAATCATACATATTCCGCCGACAATCCCCGGAAGAATTGCTCCCGGATTGTAAAGCTCGATAACAATCCCCAAGCCGCCCAGCGAAAAGAGAATGAACGCTACATTGGGCGAAGAGATTATCTCCAGGATGGTTTGAATAAGTGTCTTTTTAAGCGGTTTTTTCAGCGGTTCGGTTAGGTCCACTTTCCTTTTCCCCAGCACCGTGTTGACTTCAAAACCGTTAATCTGGCGCAGCAGGTCATCCACGTCGGTCGCCACAAAGTCAATCACCTTCAGCTCCAGCGCTTCATTACTGGTGATAGAGGCCGACTCGCGCGCCGCTTTTTCCGCCCATTCAGCATTACGACCATGCCGCTCGGCCATTCCTTTTAGCGCCGCCACGGCATCATTCATTATTTTTTCGGTCAGAACCGAGTCGATCGGTTGACCGGTTCCGGAAACGACATGGGCCGCGCCGATACTGGTGCTGGGCGCCATGGCGGCAATATGCGCCGCATAGGTTATATAGACTCCAGCCGATGCCGCCCGGGCTCCGACCGGGTAAACATATATCGCCACCGGTACCTGGGAATTCATCATCGCTTTGGTTATTGCCCAGAAGGAGTCATTAAAACCGCCCGGTGTGTCCATCAATATCAGCAGCAAAGCCGCATGCTCCGCCTCGGCTTGCTTCACCGCTTCAATGACGCGGTCAGCCGTGACCGTTCCGATGGCGCCGTCGATAGTCAAAATCAGAACCAGGTCAGCGTCAGAGGAGGCAACCGAATCGCCGGCAACCCCGGTTGTCTCGGATGAAGAAATATTACATAAAGGGAAGCTAAAAAGGAAAAGAAACAAAGTTATATGCAAAGACAATCGGTACATATTAAACCCTGCTTTAAGTAATATCAACAAATCACCGGTGTCAATTGAATAATTGACAAGGGAAAGCGGCGCGGCGGTTCCGGTCAGATTCTATAATAAGCGGGCGAGTTTTCCCTGAAGATAAACCGGCGCGCCGTCAAGGAAGGTCGCTGCCGGCTGCAATCCGGAGAGTTCGAATCGGGAAATCTTATATGGATTTTCTTCAAATACCACAAAATCAGCTTTGTATCCGGGGAGAAGATAGCCGCGTTCGTTTTCCTGCCCAACGGCGTAAGCAGGTCCTGCTGTATAATTAAAAATCGCTTCCGCAACGGAGATTCGCTCCTGGGGGTAGAACGACTTTCGGGTTCCCGGGATAAATCGATTGACGGCGGCGTCTATCCCCGCCACCGGATGGAGGGTTTCGATAGGGGCATCGGAGCCAAAAGCCAGATGTACCCCGCGGTCTATAAGGGTTCGAAAAATGTAGCAATTGCGTCCTCTTTTGCCCCAGTATTTTTCGATAAGCCTGACATCCGAGGGGCAATGGGTCGGCTGCATTGATGCCACCACCCCGAGCCGTTTGACCCGGGCAACGTCGGAGCGGCGAATCATTTGCAGATGCTCGATGCGGTGACGGATTCCGTGCGGCAATGCCGGGGCATGCTCAAAGCAATCAAGCACATTGGAAATCGCCTTATCGCCGATAGCATGTATCGCTGCCGGAAGATTTAATTTAGACGCTTTCTCAATCAGCTCCGCAATATCACTCTTGGGGGTGGTCTCAATTCCGAAATTATTTTTAGACCCAATATATTTCTGAAAGCAGAGGGCGGACTGGCTTCCCAGCGAGCCATCGGCAAAAATCTTGACTCCGGTAACTCGAAAATAATCGTTGCCGTAATTGCGACCGATTCCCTGGCGGGCTAATTCCTCAATCATTTTCGCCGGCGGATAGAAATTGACCCGCAGTCCCAGTTTTTTTTCTGCTGAGAGGTCTCGGAAATACGGCAGCGCATCGGGTCCGTCGAAGGAATGGACACCGGTTACCCCGCGGGAATATGCTTCTTTCAGGGTCATCTGATGGAACCGGGCGATTTTTGACCTGCCCGGCTTGCCAATCAATTTGAAAACAGGGAAATATCCGGGTATCTCTTTCAGGATTCCCGAGGGGGAGCCATCGGCAAACCGCTCAATAGCGCCGCCGGCTGGTTGCGGAGTTCCCGATGATATTCCGGCGAGCGCCAGCGCCTTCGAGTTTGTCCAGAGCATATGCTGGTCTTTGGAAAATATCGCCGCCGGTCGGCCTCCGGTTACCTTGTCGAGCATTAGTCTGTCGGGCACGACAAATTTTTTCCATCGGTCGGGGGAGAATCCTTCTCCCACCACCCATTCATCTTTCTTCAGTTTTGCCGAATGCTTTCTTATTCTATCCAGCACCTGCTCCAATGAATTTAATCCGTCCAGTTTCACCGTTCCCATCGAAATGATAATGAAATAGAAATGGGTATGGGCATCGACCAGCCCCGGTATGACAGCGGAGCCACGCAGGTCGATTTTCTCGTAGGAAGAAAAGTCGGCATCGTACTTGAGATTTTTCCCCACGGCCGCAATCAGGTTCCCGTCGATTGCCATTGATTCCGCCGGCGGGAGCCCGGCCACCTGAGTATATATCTTTCCGTTAAAAAAGAGTCTGCGCTTTCTCATAATTTTCTCCGGGGACTCGAAAATCGCCCTGACGTTGTGTGATTTTGAGACGGTCGGTTTCTTCCAATATCGGCACAACATATTTGCGCGAGCTATTTATCGCTTCGCGGAACTCCCCTACTGCCATCGTCCGACCATCGGCAAGCAGGGCAACCAGTTTCGTAATTATGTCTTTCCAAACATCGCGATGAAACGCCAGCGCTCCGCCAACGCGGACCAATCTTCCCGTACCAAAGAGATATTCAATCGCTTCAGAGAGGTTTCTTTCCGAACGAATCGCTTCCTCTATGGTCGGCGGTGATGCCCCCCCTTTGCGGTATATCTCTTCCAGCAAGTCTGCCCTGACTTTGATTTCCCCAATCGCGGACAGTTGACGTCCCGGCAGATCATAACGGTTCTTTTTTCGCACGAGGCGGTTATCATCGACCAGCAGTTGCAACACCGTCTCTACTATCGCCGGCGGGAGCTCCCCGGATTTTGCCAGAAAATCAGCGGTGAGGCCATCGATATGAGGTTTGTCTGCAAAAAACTCTTTCATTGTCAGAAGAATTTGCTCGCTCAATCTTTTGTAGTCAGCCAGGCGATAGTAGCGATTGCCAATTATTTTCAGAGCGCCGGCTTCGTACAATTGATTCAGATGCGCCGTCACCTGACTTTCTGAGAAGTTGGCGAGAGCAAAATCGCCGGCGCCGACAAAGAGACTTTTCTTCAAGCCTGCGTCAATCAGGTTGCCCAGGGTCAGTTCTTTCAGGTTTCTCAGATACTGAAAGAGAGGTTTCTCTCTTCGCGGAGGAAACCGCTTCAGCAAATCTATAATGGTGCCGCCTCCGACCGTAACCGGCGGTGTCGGCAGACGAAAGATAAATCTGTCGCCAATAAAAGCCAGAAGCGGTTCTGAGGGGCGAAAGAAGAGCATTCCCTCGTCTCCAGGGTGAAGCTCTCTCTCTTCAAATAAGCGCACTTCCCCTTCCACTTCGGTCGTCCCCAGAATCATCAGAAGCCTTCGCCCGTCGGCAACCTGGAAGGGCGCATCTTCGAGCAGTTTGACATTTGCCGCAACGACCGTTTCCTGCGGGTAATTTTCCACTAATGCCGGCAGGGAAATTACTCCGCCGCGCGCCAGATACTCCTTATCAACCCCGGTGAGACTTAGCGCAGTTCTCTGACCCGGAAAAGCGGTATCTACCTGCTGATTGTGCGACTGGATATTGCGAATACGCCCGCGAACTCGCGAAGGAAATACCGCCACGTCCTGTCCCACCCTAAAGATTCCATCCTTGAGAGTACCGGTGACCACACCTCCAATCCCCTGCAATACAAAGGAACGGTCGATATACAGTCGCGGCTTTCCTATATCCATTCGTTCCGTGATAAGCTCTGCCAGTTTTTCGATTTCCGATTTGAGTCGTTCGATTCCTTCTCCGGTGGCGGCGGAGACGCGCACGAATGTTGCCTCGCCGAGAAAAGTCCCCCGCACCCGGGTGCGAATATCCTCTTCCACCAGGTCAACCCAGGTTTTTTCCGCCAGGTCTATCTTATTGATTACCACGATACCGTACCGGACACCCAGCAATTGAGTAATCTGAAAATGTTCCTGGCTCTGGGGCATCCATCCGTCATCAGCCGCCACGACCATCAGGACGGCATCAATGCCACCGGCGCCGGAAATCATATTCCGCACAAACCGCTCGTGTCCCGGTACATCGACTATCCCGATTCTCTTGCCGGTGGAGGTGTCGTAATAAGCAAAGCCGAGGTCAATGGTCATCCCCCGCTCCTTTTCCTCAGGGAGACGGTCGGGGTCGATGCCGGTCAGCCGGTTGATAAGGGAGGATTTGCCATGGTCAATATGTCCCGCGGTACCGATAACAAACATTTCTTATAACAGGGGTAATATGGTCTTGATGATTCTGGTCAGGGCTTTGAGGTCGCTGTCGTCAATCGCTTTCAGGTCAATTAAGAAATTGCCGTCCGCAATCCGACCTATAACCGGCGGTTCGGCGGCGCGAAAGAGTTGCGCCAGTTTTTGGGGCGGAAGACCGCTTCGGAATACCAGCGCTACGGAAGGCAACGTGACGGTCGGCAGGGAGCCGCCCCCCATTTCACCTTTGGAGCCCTCGAGAATAATTTTCTCGCCACCGCCTAATTCTTTTAGAATTCGTTGCCCCTTTTCGTATAGTTCCTTTTCCTTGACGGCGGCAAGACTCCAGAGTTTGATTTTTTCCTGCCAGACACCGTCGAGGTAATATTTCAGCAATTCCTCCAGCGCCGAGAAAACAATCTTATCGACGCGAAGCGCCCGGTATACCGGATTATTTTTGAGACGGTCGGTCAGTTGGCGCTGTCCGACAATCAAACCGGACTGAACACCGCCCAGCAGTTTGTCGCCGGAGAAACAGGTTAGCGAGGAGCCATCCCGGCTGGATGATTGCACGGTGGGCTCTTCGGTCCCGGTAAATCCTGACGTATCAATGAAAACGCCGCTTCCTAAGTCATTTATGACGGGAACGCCAGATTCCGTTCCTAATTGCGTCAATTCTTTGAGTGATGGTTCTTCCGTGAATCCTTTCTGGGCGAAATTGCTTTTATGCACCCGCAGTATCATGGCGGGATTTTCAGCCAGCGCCGCGCGGTAATCATCTATTGTGGTGATGTTGGTGGTGCCGACTTCGAGAAGTTTTCCTTCGGCGCGCTTAATGATGTCCGGGATTCTAAAACCGCCCCCGATTTGCACCAGTTCTCCGCGCGAGATTACCACCTTCTTCTTACAGGCAAGGGTATTGATAATCAGAAAAATCGCCGCGGCATTATTATTGACAATGACGGCATCTTCCGATTCCGACATCAGGGCCAGATATTTTTCAGCCAGTTCGCCGCGACGCCCCCGCTTGCCGCTGTTGATATCAAATTCGAGATTGCCGTACCCGACAATATGGCTTTTGATGCGGTCAAAAAGTGTCTCGGCAAGCGGCGCCCGTCCCAGGTTGGTATGCACCAGAATGCCGGTGCCGTTGATAACCCGCCCCACCTTTTTCTTAACAGTTGCACTCAGTACCTTAACAATCTCGCTTTTAAGTCTCGACAGGGACAGGTCCTTTTCATCGCTGTCAAGTCGCCGTTTGAATTCTTCCACGGTTTCACGAATGATGACTACAGCAAGTTGCCGCGGAATTTTCTCGCAAATGGATACCACTTCCGGTTCCGACGCCAGCGCTTCTATTGAGGGAATATCGCGCCGGCTGAATTTATCTGATTTTGTCATCTCGAAAATTGTAAATAAAATGTGTCATAACTCTTCCGACCGACGCCAGCGATGCCGCCGAGCATTTGTCCGGCGTGTCGTATGATGTGTGCCAGTACTGATAGGCAAAATCTATCACTACCACCGACGGCAATCCCACAGTCATGAAAGAGAGATGGTCATCATGCACGAAATATCCGACCGTGTCGGAAAAGGTTGTCTCTCCGATATCGCGGGCTGTCTTCCAGATTATATCGTTTAACTTTGGAAAGTACTGTTCCGAGAAATTTTCGCGATAGACGCGCAGGTCACGGTCGCCCACCATATCGACCACAACCGCGCAGCGATATTTGTCCTTGATTCCCCGCCGGGTCATTTCCTTGGCGCCGAGAAAATAATCGCTCAGGTCTCCGCTCATACCAAAATCTTCACCGTCAAGAAACGCCAGGTCAACATTCAGGCGCGGCTTCTGGGCGGCGAAAAGATTGGCTAATTCCATCAGCACCGCCACGCCGGAGGCGCCATCATTGGCGCCGTCAATGGGAAGATTCTGCTTGCTGCTGTCGGGGTCCAGTTCTGCCCGCGGCCGGCAATCGTAGTGCGCCGCCAGAAGTATCCGCTCTCCCGACGGACCTGCCGCGCCTGAAAATCTCGCAATGAGGTTGACCATCTCAATATTTTTTCCGGTATGCTTGTCGGCATGGATAAACTGCATGGTGTCGACCTCCGCTCCCAGGTTGCGGCAGAAACCGGCAATGTATTCGCGACAACGGGCGGCGCTGGCGCTTCCCGGCACCCGGGGACCAAACTCCACCTGCGCCACGAGGTAACTCATCGCCCTTTCGCCGTCGAAAGTCGGCAGTGACCTTTCCTTGTTTCCGGACCGGCAGGAAAGCGCCGTCAGCGCCATAAGCGCCATTACAATAATGCCTGAGTGTCTCATACGGTACAGGTGGAAAAAAGGGAGGCGGGGAGGGAAAGTCAACCGAATAATTTAGAACCGGATATCGACCCAAATGCGCAATTCGCGGATATGCGACTTTCGCTGCAGGGCGACGTCATTGGTGTCCTGCCAGCGGGCGCTCAGACCGCCGCGAATCTGCGAGGAGAATGAATACGAAATATTCGGTGTCACCATAAGGTCGGAACGTTCACCGGACGACGCCAGGGGGTTTTCGCCGTTGGCGCTTTCCGTTTTCTGTTTGCGCATAGTGACATCCACCGCCAGAGACATGGTCGAACTGAACTTTAATCGGCCAAACAGCGGAATCTTGATACCGGTCGGCGCCGAGAATGAATATTTGGTCGAAAAATTATAATTGGTCTGGACCGACCGTTGACGGCTGGTCATGGCGCCGCTCTGCGAATTGAATATCTTCTCATCCGTAACAGAGCGGTCGGTATTTACGTTGATCTGAACCCCTTTCAAAATATCAAAATTGACCGAGAGAAGCGGCCTCTGGGCAATTGTAACTCTCTCTGACGCTTGTTTACCGGTCTGCTTATTAATCACTTCAGAGGTGCTGCGGGTATATCCGGTGCGGGGATTGAACCGCTTGATTATCGGATTGAGCAGAGTAAAGGTCTTAAAGGGGCTGATGGCAAAGCGGATATCCGGGAAAGTGGTCTGAATCGATTTCTGGGGATTGAAAGATTTGACAATATCCTGGTCAATCTTCCGGCTGTATGACACATCGGTCCGCAGCCCGCCGAAGAAGACGGTGCCACTCCCGAAGGAATATCCGGTGCTCTTGGAGACAGCCGTGGAGTAGCCGGTGGTGGTGGCATTGGAATCTACTTCTGCCCCGATATCTTCGCTCAAGCCGAAGCGGAATTTCAGCTGGGCTCTTTCCAGAAGCCCGGTGTAGGAGTACCCGTACCGCTCATTGAAGTCGTAACTGATAGGATTTATCCATCCGGTCAGGAATCGCATCAATTTTGCCAGCGGTTCCAATCCTTTTCCTACCGAACTCTTTTTCTTCTGGGCATCCTCCGCTTCCTTCGTCCTGGCGCGGGAGCGCTGCGGTCTGCTGCCGGGGTCACCAAACAATTTTTTAAGATTCAGGTCGCCGCCGACGCCATAGGATTTGCTCGCCGCGGCATTGCGCGTAACATCATTGACCTTTATATCTTCACGATATCCGGTCGAGAATGTCATCTTGTGCGTGAGGAACGAGAAAATGGTCGGGGAGTAAGAAATACCAAAAGATTCATTATAGTTGGTCTCGCGCCCCAGCCGGAATTTGCCTGGGTTCAAACTGAAAACCACCGTGCGCGGGTCCGACATATCCCGCTTGGTATCCATACTATAGGTGGCATTCATATTGTCGGATATTTTGTACCCGAGTCGGAAATTACCGCGGAAATCCCGTCGCAAGCTCTCGGTACGGACCCGGCTGGTATTCTCCGAAACGGTCAGATTGCGGTCAAGATCGGCGGTGGAGCCAAAACTGTTGGGCAGAAGATAAAAACGGCTTCCGCTCAGTTTTTTGAGCAGAGGCACCGGCTCCGTCCAGAAGAAGGGCTTAATGCTGGGAATCTTGCCGAAAGAGAAATCGTATCTTCCGCTCAGATGATAATTTTCATTAAAGGAAACAGGGGTTTTGGGCGATTTGCCTTCCGTCTTGTTATAGGAATAGTTCATTCGCAGTTTATTCAGAAGGATGGAAAAGAGCGGATTGCTGGAGCGCTTGTTGAAACTTTCGGAAATGGTGAATCCTTTGCTGACGTTGATATTGCTTTCATCATCGCGAAGTTCTTCGGGAAGGACGATATCGGTATTGAACCTCAGAAGCGGGATTTCCGTGGTCTTCCCGTACCGTAAGGAAAGCGGCAGAGAGGCATTTAAGGAGCGGGGCAGGAATTTTTCCAGACCAATATTCACGTTGAAGCCGTAGCTGGTGGTGGAGCGTCCGCTGCCGAGGTTGCCCGATGAGCCTCCCCGCGTGGATGATGAAATCTCCCGGAAAAAGGCATCCCGGTACGAATAAGTCACTCCATAAGAAATCAAATCGGCGATATTCCCGCTGGCGGAAACGCGGGCAGCCGTTCCAACATCACGACGAACATCAATCAATTTTAATTCGTTAACCCAGACATCGCCGGTCGGCGTCTGTGCCGTGTCGAGATTGACCACGCCGCAGGCGAGATATTTGACGCGCGTCAGATTGGGCAATCCGAAAATGCGATAATTGCCATCGGTCGTATCGTAAGGCCGGTCCACGCTGCCGTCGCGACTGCGCATCATAAATTCCTTTAAGCCGGTAATCCGGTCGAAATCGATATTAACCTCGTTGGCGGAATTCCATCCCGGCTGAAGCATCGTCTGATATTCGTAGTAGTTGTTAGAGTCCTGACCAAGGCGGAAAAAGAACATAACCGAATCTACGCCGGGGGCTCCATGAACCAGCATATTGAGGCGCCGGTACCCCACATAGTTGGGAGCGTCAAACAGCACCCGTTCCACCAATCCGGTGTCGAGCGCTTTGAAGTTTTCGTAGTGAAGAAGAAGTGACTGCTCCGGCTCCGTGACCTGATTGGTTTTATCATAATAACCGCTGACACCGGGCGGCGGGTCGAGACGGTAATCGATGTTCTCCTGATTGTTTATGACCGCCACATTGAAACGGCTGGTGGTGGGCTGCAGCGGCGCAACCGGCTTCAGTTTATCATCCCAGTTGGATTGAATGAAATCCATAGTGGCAAAGTTTATCTGACAGACTTCGCCGGTAGGGGATTCAAACCAGACCCGCACATAGTTTATCTGCGACCATGACGGCGACCCGACTATCGTGTCCAGCACCGCTGTGTCTTTAATCGGAATGCGGTAGGTCTTCCAGCCGTTGAATTCAGAACTGTCCACATAGAAACCGCCCGGATTGGCGAGGTCAAGCTCAAATGAAAAATAGTTGTTGGCTTTGTCGGAAACGTTGTTTCTATAGATGTCTTCCGAATCCGGCTTTCCCCACCGATTGGGATCTTTGGCATTGCCCTCGGTGCCGTTTATGGCTTCGTAATCATAGGGGTCACATCCGTTACAGCCTGCTCCCTCACCGTTGTAGTACCAATTATCGCCGTTGGGGTCAGGATTGGTGACGGGGTCATACCCTGGCTCATCACTGTCTTTGCGACCATCCAGCCCCACATCCTCTCCCTCGTCGAGAATATTGTTGTAAAAACCGCCGATACTCCTTTTGTCTTCGGTGTCGAGACTGTCATTTCCGTTGACATCCTCGGAAATTATCCCCATTTCGAAGTGAACAATGCCCTTTTCTCCTTGAATGCGCAATTCCAGCAGCTGGGCGGCATCCTGATTTGCCGAACCGGCCGGCATATAGCGCATCAGCCCGTTCCAGGCGCGCAGGGAGTCGTAGGTGATATTGGAGGAATATTCTCCTGCCCGACGGTCGAGCTTGCCCGGCTCAAACCGCACCCAAAGGGTATGAGTGCCGCTTTCGCCAGGTTTTAGTTCCCGATTCCAGATATCGTTGGTTGCCACCTGGTCGTAAGGATTGTACCAGACCAGGCGCGCCCGATGACTGGCTGTGTCCAGTCCGGCCGGGCGTGATGATAGCGTCCAGAGCTCGCGGAAAATCCCCAGCGAATAGGAGTCGCGGCTCCCCTCAAAATCATCGATATATGCCACCCCATCGACATTGGGGTTCGGATGCGATTGCGCCATTTCGCCGGAAATCGCCAGGTTCGATTCGCTGGTGGTCGAATAAAACGGCAGCAGGTTTATCGCTTTGCTGAGGAAATTCGGCTTGAATTTGTACGAGGCATCGGCATCCCAAATCGTGGAGCGAGTGGTCTCCTGTCCCACTTTCGGCTTGCGGTCGGTGGCCTTATCGGACTTGTACAGATAGGTCGCCCCTAATTTAAAATTACTGCTGAATTCATATTCACCCCGGATGCCGAATAAGGTTTTCTTTTCCGCCGCAATAAAGGGCGTATATTCATAGTCAATCGATATATTGGCGTTCGGGTCAAGCGCCTCCTCGGTCAAGAAGGTGACAAGCCCAAAATCATATTGAATATTATAATCGGTCCCTTTGTTTAGCAGACGTCCGTTAAGGGTAATCCGCTCCGAATTTTCGATGATATTGGGCCTTCCCAGGCTAATCTCGGTGGCGCGACTTCGGTTGGAAACCTCGATGTAGTACTTACTTGCCTTTATTACTTCCTGCGTGGAAATCTGATAACTGTATATTTCCGGCACCTGATCTTTTAGCAGCAGGGTATCGTAGTAAGGTTTGTTGCTGGCAAACGGCTTGCGGTCCGGGAATATCAGAAGTCCCCGCACCGGGTCAACTATCGATGGCTTTTGCACATCGGCGAGACCATCCGACATCGCCTGTCCCGCCTGATTGATGCTATCCAGCCCCATCAATCTGATGTAGGGAATGCCGTCCTGATGGTCAAGATTATCCTCGGAGCGCTCGGTGTTCCCGGCTCCTTTCAGAATTCTAATCTCCAGACCGGAGACATCTATATTGGTGGCGTTAAGATAATAAACATTGCGCCACATATAATCCCAGGTGACCTGAGTTGAATCGGGATTTTTGTGACGAATCAGCTTCAGCGCGTACGGTTCCTGACCTACGTTGCCAACGGTGTCAATCGTGCCATTGGCTCGCTTGATAATCATATAGACGCCGATTTCTGTTCCGTAAGAGATATTGGCGTTATCAAACAGAATCCAGTTGTTCTTGACATCTACATAATAGGTGTTCCGGTCCACGGGAGTCGGGTTAACCAGCGCCGAGAGCTTTTCGTTGGCGAACTCGGTGGTATCATCGGGGTCAACATAGAGGTTGGCGTTGATGCCGGTCGTGGTCTGTGAATACTGGCTGATACCGGTATAGACATCTATATATGTGATGGCATCTCCGAGGAAGAAATCAACGAAGAAACCTTGACTGTTTTTTCTCCCCAGGTCAAAAATCCGTCCGGAGGCGTAGTTATAGTCGCGGATGTAATCTTTGCGGGCGCTTGCTCCGGCAATAATGGAGTTTCTTTCGGTGGTACCCTTTTCCTGACTGGCAATAGCGGTCATTGTCAAGTTGCCGATCTGCGCTGTTGTCTTTATGCCAAAGAGCCCCTGAATTCGGGAAGAGTATCCCACAAACTGCGTGTTGGGCAATGAAAGAGTGGTGTTCCCGGCTTCGATGCTTTTAATAATATCATCCTCATCCCCTTTGTAACGGAGCATTATCCGGTTTGCCAGCGGGATGTCGGTCTGGGAATCCTGTGTCACCGAGACCGAGATTTTGGTGCCGATGGTACCATTAATGTCAAATCGGGAAATCTGCTCCATATTGAGGGAGGGGAATTTGCTCTGGCGATAGGTGGCGGTAGAGGCGCGGTCATCCCACTGCGACCGACCGGAGAAAGTAATCTGATGATACCCCGATACTTTCAACCCGGCGCCGCCTTCCCCCGCAATCGACTCCAGTACTTTCGACTTGATGGGGATATTTAGCGACAGAAGTCCCCCCTGCTTCTGTTTCTGGTCTTTGGTCAACGCCTGCGCCCTCAAATCGCTCATGTTTTGAAGCAGACTGAGGTCGCGCCGCCGCTGCATATACTCGGCTGCATCGACCGATCGGGGGGTATATTCGTAGGCAAGCATGCCCGACCGATAATATTCCCCCGAAAAAGTTATGGTCTGGCTTTCAAAGTCGGAGCGAATAACCTTGGTGGGAAGCTCGCCGATTCTTTTCAGACGCGGAATTCTGGCATAACTGAGTGAGATTACAAACTTAGGTTCTTCCAGGGGGTAAGGGGCAATCAGCCCGGCAGGGTAATTCAATTCCCCGTGAAAACCAGGCTCGGCGGAATAAGATAAACTACCGATTGACAGGACAACCGATAAAAGAAGTGAATATGTCAGCTTACTGGTCGTATCTAACAGCTTGAAAAGCGGTTCATTTTAGTTCGTTAAAAAGATTCTATAGTTTCTCCTCCTTAAAATCGCCAAGAAATGTGATTTCTTCAGCCAGTTCAATCCCGAATTTCTCTTTGACTCTCTTTTTCAGCATCTCCGCCAGCCGCTTGATTTCGCGCGAGTTGGCGGTGCCGTCATTAATGATAATATTGGCATGCCTGTCATAAACATAAGCCCCCCCAATCCGCATCTCTTTGGCGCCGACCTCTTCCAGAAGTTTGCCGGCCGGGAGTTTCCCGAATTTCTCCCGCTTGTCCGGAATATTTTTAAAAAAACAGCCGGCCGAGTGTTCGGTCTCAGGGAGTTTGTCCTTACGGGTTCTCAATATCTCTGCCACCTTTCGGGCGCTCTCATTCTTATCACCGGGACTGAGCGCAATGCCTGCCCGCGCCACAAATTCCCGCGTCTGTTTCAGCTTTGATGTCCGATAGTCAAATTCAAAATATGAAGCCGGCTCGACTCTGACAGACCCTTTGCGGTCCACCAGTTCTGCCCATTTCAGCACCGAGCCCATTTCGGAGCCGTACGCCCCGGCATTTCCGAAGATAGCCCCACCGACCGTCCCCCAGATACCGGCCGCGAACTCCAGTCCGCTTAGACCTTTTTCTGTGGCGAAGTCAACCAGACGCTGTAAATCCTCGCCGGCGCCAACCGTTATTTCGGTCCCCTCCAGATTGATTCCCATAATGCTATTCTTGATTATCAGCCCGTTATACCCATCATCGGAGATAAGCATATTGGAGCCGCCCCCCAGCATGAAATAAGGAATTTTGAGTTCCTCGGCGATATGAACCACTGCGGCCAATTCCCCGGTAGTATGAACATTGGCAAAAAGACGAGCCTTGCCGCCGGTGCCAAATGTATTGTGAGCCGAAAGAGGCTCGTCTTTGGTGATCAAGTCGCCAAATTTTTCCATAAGTACTTTCGCTGCTTCCTTTAGCGGCTGCTCCAGCCTTTTTGCCAGAACTTTCATTTCAAATATACCACCAGATATTCTAAAATCAAGCCAAAACGGGGCACAAAACCGCTGCCGTCAGGCTTCTGCGACCTGCCAACTACCCCTTCTCCGCACCCGGTTTCTGTTCGGAGTCAGCCGCGGAAGCGGCCGGTTCCGGCGGTTTCTTTAGTTCGTCCAGATAATTTAAGCGGAGCTCAAACAGCATATTGGATAAAAACTTTTCTTCGTCCGGACTGAGATTATTCCTGGTCTTATCGGCCAGCATAGAGAGCAGTTCAATACTCGCTTTCGCCTGCTCCAGATTCCGTTCCACTTTACCGGTAATCGGAGAGACTATTTTCCCCAGGTACTGCATCGCCGCGATCTGAAGCGACATCACCAGCTGAAAAAACTGCGGGTTTATTTTTGAATCTGAAGTCACTTAAAGCCTCAGGTTATCGGAAATACGGGCCGCCGCTCAGGTGGGAAGCCAACTCATCCGGTTTGAAAACTGTACTTCTTCAGGGAAGCCTTTTTCGTCAAATAGCTTAACAGATTCTGACGGTCGCTGTCAAGCCCTTTATCGCTCAGCAGTTCGGTCACTATATTTCTGGTTATCGGCAGAAGTTCGGCATCTTTTGAGAGATTCGCAATCTTCAATTCGGGCAGACCGTGCTGGCGGGTTCCAAAAAATTCACCTGGTCCTCTCAGTTTCAGGTCGGCTTCGGCAATCTCGAATCCATCCCGTGTGCTTTGAAAAAGCTCCAGCCTTTCTTTCGCCATTTCGCTTACCGGCGGGGTCGCTACCGCTATTACCAGACCCGCTTCATTGCCGCGCCCTACCCGTCCCCGCAGCTGATGCAACTGCGACAGTCCGAACCGTTCGGCATGCTCAATTACCATAATCGAGGCGCTCGGAATATCGATGCCGACCTCGATTACAGTGGTCGCCACCAGTATCTGCAGCCGACCGGAGCGGAAGTCGGCAAGCGCTTTTTCTCTCTCTCCACGCTTTATACGTCCATGCACCAATCCCAGCCGAAACTCCGGGAAGATATCTTTTTTGAGCCGTTCGAATTCTTCTTCAGCCGCCTGCAGATCGACCTTTTCTGATTTTTCCACCAGCGGGTAAATGAAGAAAATCTGCTTGCCGGTCTTTAGTTGTTCCATTAGAAACTTGTAGATTTCCGGTCGGGCAGATGCATTCCGCCAGACGGTGCGGGTCGGCTTGCGACCGGGGGGCATACTCCGTATTGTGGTTATATCCAGGTCGCCGTAGAGGGTCAGAGCCAGCGTTCGCGGAATCGGCGTAGCGCTCATTACCAGCGTGTCAGGATGCCGCCCTTTACCGACCAGATTTCCACGCTGCATCACTCCGAATCGATGTTGCTCATCGATGACGACCAGGCTCAGTCGGGAGAAGTTCACCGGCTCCGATAGAAGGGCATGAGTTCCGAAAATGATTTGCGCCTCTCCGGATGATACCATCCGGTGCGTCTCTTTTTTGTCGGCGCCGGGCAGTGAGCCGGTCAGACGCTCCGCCGTGATACCGAGGCGCTCAAGAAATTCCGCCCAGTTGCGATAGTGCTGCTCGGCCAAAAGCTCGGTGGGAGCCATGAAAGCGGCCTGATAGCCATTCTCGGCAGCGAAAACCGATGCCGCCAGAGCCACGACCGTTTTCCCGCATCCGACATCCCCCTGCAACAGCCGATGCATCGGTCGCTCTCGTTGCATATCGGCGATAATGACATCAATTGCCTTATGCTGGTCCTCAGTCAATTGGAAAGGGAGCTGTTTGACAAAACCGCGCGTGGTGCTGCCGGGAGGCTGATATTTTTCCATTTTTCCGGCGGCGCGAATCTTTTTGCGCATCTTCAGAATCAGATATTGGAGCTCCAGAAGTTCATCAAAGGCGAGACGTTTCCTTGCCCCCTCGATATCCCCCGCGCTCTCCGGAAAATGAATCGACCTGATAGCCCGGTCAAAGGGGGTTAATTGATACTCCTGAGCCAGCTCCCGCGGGAGGGGTTCCGGAAGCCGGTCGCCACAAAGTTCCAAGGTCTGCTTGACGAGTCGGCGCATGACCCTGCCGGTTAAGCCGGTCTCTTTCAGTTCCGAGGTTGCGGGGTAAACCGGCACGATTCTTCCGGCATGAATCAGTTCGCTATCATCATCTTCCATCCGCTCCATTTCCGGGTGAACGATCTGCAGCTGCTGAAAATAGCTGACCGTCCCGGTGGCGGCGTAAATTTCCCCCTTGCTGAAATATTTCTCCAGGAATCGAATCCCGGAGAACCAGATTAAGGCTATAAATCCAGTGCCATCACCCAGCATCACTTCCAGCCGCGGCCGTTTTCCTTTGAGAATTCCCTTTCCCATGACTTTGCCGATAACAGTCACTTCGGTTTCGGACCGCAGGGACCCTATCGGTGTAATGACAGAACGGTCAAGGTATCGTCGGGGAAGGTAATAAAGCAGGTCGGCGACGGTTCTGATTCCGACCTTAGCCAATGCCTCGGCGCGACGCGGTCCGACTCCCTTTACAAATTGTATTTCGGTCTGAAGCGATATATCTGGCATCGGTTTAGATTAATTTTTATATTGAGATATGTCAACATAATTGCCTTAACCAGACAAAGGTTAAGGCGGGTTTACAAGACGGCAATTGAACAAATCTAACCGGGAGGTGACGATGAAAAATCCCGCATACAAAACAACCATACTTCTTTTCTGCTTAATCATTGCCGGATTGGCGACATCAAGGGCGCAAACCGGCTGGGAGAAGTCGCTGGACCTCAGCCTTAATGCCACCCAGAGCAGTTACTCCGACTCTTGGGTCGGCGGAGAAGCCGGCAGTGTTGCCTGGACTATCAATGCCAACGGCATATTTTCCAAGCAGCTATCGCCGGTATTCAATCTCAAGAACACGGTTAAGCTGGCATTCGGGCAGACCCATAGCCAGGATGAGTTAACCAAGAACTGGTCGAAACCGACTAAATCGACCGATAAAATCGACCTGGAAGCGGTCGGTCTTTTTACCATACAATCATTGATTCAGCCGTATGTCGCCTTCCGCTTTGAAAGCCAGTTTCTGGACGCCTCGGTCCCCGACCATAAGCGGTATGTCAACCCGATGCTTCTTACCGAATCGGCCGGTCTGGCACGACAGATTTTGAAGAAGGATAAAGACGAAATCCTGACTCGTCTCGGTTTCGCCTTCAAGCAGAATATAAACAAAGTCCTGCAGCCGCCCGATTCCTCGACCACCAAAGCGGAAACCGCCACCGACGGCGGTATTGAATCGGTTACCGATATAAAGAAAGTTTTAAGCGACAAGCTGGCGTATGTCGGGAAATTGACCGCCTACAAGGCGCTATTCTATTCGGAGAAAGAAAAATTCCAGGGAACGGAAGCCGAGGATTACTGGAAGGCTATCGATGTCAACTGGGAGAATTCTCTGACGGCAAGCGTTTCCAAATATGTCCAGGTTGTTTTCTATATTCAGCTCTTATATGACAAACAGATAAGCACCAAGGGTAGGCTGAAACAGACCCTCTCGCTGGGATTGACCTATAAAATGTTTTGAACGGCTTTTGGGTTTGGCGGAATTCGCACTGAAATCGTCTGACAGACTTGCCGCTAAAAGCGGATAAATTTTTGTTTTACAGCGGCGCACGACTGTGCGCCGCTAAATCTATCACGACCGACGGCGGGTCACTTTGGCTTATATACCAATCGCCCCCCCAATATCGTATATTCCACTTTACCGCTCAGTTTCCATCCGATATAGGGCGAATTTTTCGACTTGGAGCGGAAATTCTCTTTTTTCACAGTCCATTTCTTCTCCGGGTCAATGACGGTGATATCCGCTTTCTTTCCAATTTCCAGTCTGCCGCCGGGAAGTTTCAGGATTCGCGCCGGATTAATGGTCATTTTGCTTAAGGCATCAGCCCAGGATAGATACCCTTTGTCAATCAATCTGGTTTTTACCAGACCGAGGGTGGTTTCCAGTCCTATCATTCCTGGCGGCGCCTGGTCGAACTCGACATCCTTTTCCTCTTCGGCGTGCGGCGCATGGTCGGAGCTGATACAATCGATGGTACCATCAATCAATCCTTCTATAACGGCCTCGACATCCCTTTGCGTTCTGACAGGGGGATTGACTCGGAGGTTGGTATTGAATTCCTTGCCGATTTCATCATCGGTCAGCGAAAAGTGATGCGGTGTTGCTTCAGCGGTTACATTGATTCCTTCGGCTTTAGCCAGCCGCACCGCTCGCACCGCGCCGGCGGTGGAAATATGCGCGATATGAACCCGTCCTCCGGTGAAGGCGCAAAGACGGATATCGCGGAGCACCGCTATCTCTTCGGCGACCGCGGGACTTCCTTTCAAGCCCAGCCGGGTAGACTGATAAGATTCATTCATCACACCTGAGGCGCTCAGATAGCGGTCTTCCGCATGGGATATAATGGGTATATCAAACATTTTGGTATATTCGAGGGCGCGGCGCATCAATTCCGGATTCTGCAGATAATTGCCATCATCTGAAATCGCCACGGCTCCGGCATTTACCAGGTCTCCAATTTCGGCCAGTTCTTCCCCTTTGATTCCTTTAGTAATCGCTCCCACCACATGGACATTGGCGTCCGCCATCTCCGCTCGCGAGAGCACGAACTTGACCGTCTCCTGATTGTCGATGGTCGGCGTGGTATTGGGCATGCAGCAGACCGAGGTAAAACCTCCGGCGGCAGCGGCCTGGCAACCGGTGATAATGGTTTCTTCGTCTTCCCGCCCCGGTTCCCGCAGATGGACATGCATATCAATCAATCCGGGCACAACCAGTTTTCCGGAGGCATCAATGATTCTGTCCGACGGAATACCGGCAGATTCTTTTTTGGTGAGCCCATCTTTTCCGACTCTGGCAATCTTGCCTTCTTTGATAAAGATATCCGCCTCGTTGCCGAAACCGATAGCCGGGTCGATAACCAACCCGTTTTTGATGACCAGGTCAAATTCCGATATCTTCATCTATTCCTCCTCGGCTTTCTTGCCGGACAAAAGATACAGGACCGCCATCCGCACCGCCTGCCCGTTAGTAACCTGCTCCAGTATTACGGAAGCATCGCCATCGGCGACTTCATTGGTAATCTCTACTCCCCGGTTCATTGGACCCGGATGCATTATGGTGTAATTTTTGTTCAGAAGCGCCAGACGTTCCCGTGTCATTCCGAACAGGTTGGTATATTCTCTCTGTGAGGGAAAGAGCCCGGCCTGCTGCCGCTCCAGCTGAATTCTCATGATATTGACCACATCGGCGCCTTCAATCGCTTTATCCAGATTCTGATAGACATCAACTCCGAACTTTTCGATTTCGACGGGAAGCAATGTGGTCGGACCGCAGACCGCCACCGATGCTCCCATCGCTTTTAATCCCCAGATATTGGAACGGACCACCCGGGAGTGTTTGATATCTCCCACCAGCACAACCCGCAGGTCTTTGAGGCGCCCGTATTTTCTCCGGATGGTGAACATGTCCAGAAGCGCCTGAGTGGGGTGCTCATGCGAGCCATCCCCGGCGTTTATCACATTTGATTGGATGCATTGTGTCAAAAAGTACGGCACGCCGGTGGAGGAGTGCCGCACCACCACCATATCTATCTTCATCGCTTCAATATTGCGCACGGTATCTTTAAGAGTCTCCCCTTTTTTCACCGAAGAGGTCGCCGGCGTAAAACTGATGCTGTCGGCCGAGAGCCGCTTTTCGGCCAGTTCGAACGATATCCGCGTACGAGTGGATGGTTCATAGAAGAGGTTCAGAACCGTTATGCCTCGCAGTGTCGGCACTTTCTTGATAGGCCGCTCAATAATTTCTCGGAAAGATTCTGCCGTATCCAGAATCAGGGTGATCTCTTCCTCGGTCATTCCCTCCAGCCCCAACAGATGACGCGATTTAAGCTGCATTATTTCTTTCCCCCTTTCGCCCGGCGTTTTTTCGAGGCCACAATTTCCGGAACCGGCTTTTTCATGCCGCCTTTCACCACAAAAACCCCTTCCCGTCCGTCGGTTTCATTTAGCCGCACCAGCACGCGGTCATCGGCCGCAGTCGGAATATTCTTTCCTACAAAATCCGGTCTGATAGGCAGTTCCCGATGCCCCCGGTCTATCAGGACCGCCAGTTGAATTGATTTCGGTCTCCCAAAATCGATTATCTGGTCCAGCGCCGCCCGGATGGTTCGTCCCGTGAACAGAACATCATCAACCAGTATCAGATTCCGCCCCGCCACATCGAACAAAATCTCAGTTCTCTGTATGACGGGCTGGTCCAGTTTGAAATGGGTATCATCGCGATAGAGATTGATATCCATCAGACCAACCGGGATATCGCGGTCTTCAATTTCACGAATTCTATCCGCGATTCGTTTAGCGATATCGGCGCCGCGACTCAAAATTCCGATTATCACCAGCGATTCCGCGCCGCCGTTTTTTTCGAGGATTTCGTGCGAGATCCGCGTTATGGCGCGCGCAATCCCCTTTTCATCAAGGACTTCTTCTATCTTTTCCCTGGTCACACCGCCTCCGTTGAGATGAATTTATAGCTGACACATACCGGAGGAAAAAATGATTTGAAAACTATGGTTTGGAATACGTTGCTGATAACACTTATCATTTCTTCCTTTTGCCGCCTCTCCGGACGGCTTTAAAAGGTCAAAAAACCAAAGCGATTATATCATTAATTTTTCGGGCGTCAAGCAGTTTCTGAAAAAATTTCAGGGAAAACAGAAAGCGGCTGAAGACTTGAGGGGTGAAGCCCCTCATTCGGCTATTTTATACCCCAATTCCTCAATAAGTCCCGCCTCATCGAAGCGCCGGATTTCCCCCCATTCCTGAAGTTGAAAAGAAATGACTTCCGGCTCCGAAAGAAAACTGCGGTAAGCGGCGCTGCAAAAAAACTCCTCCCGGCTCAAAATGCTTTCGATTTTCCCTTGATTGAGGGTGATTATTCGCTGGCATAAGTCAAAGATAATATTCCCATAATGCGAAATTATCAGGACTCCGACCCCCTGTTCTTGAAGCGATTTCACCAGGCACCGAAAATGCCCAATCCCTTCGGCATCCAAACCGCTGGTCGGTTCGTCAAAAAAGATGTATGACGGTTTCATGGAGAGTATGGCGGCAAATGCCAGCCGGCGTTTTTCGCCGCCGGAAAGACTGAAAGGGTCGCGATTGAAAAATTCCGCCCGGTCCAGTCCCACCATCCGGTAACAGTCCTGCGATATCCGGTCAATGTCAGCGATGCCGAAATTTTCCGCGCCGAAGCGAATCTCCTTCTCCACGGTTTCAAGAAAAAACTGCCGCTCGGGATGCTGAAACGAGACCGCCAGACGGGGATTGTCCGAATCGAAATCAATATACAGGATTTGGCCGCGGTCCGGCTTCAGGAGTTTCGCCATTAGTTGTATCAGCGTGCTTTTTCCGCTTCCCGAGGGACCCACCAGCCCATAAACTGAACGGTTGTCAATCTCCAATGATTCGCCGCAAAATAATCGAGCGCCGGCAGAGCCATTTTGATAGGCGAATTCGAGGGTTTGGACTTTTATCTGATGCACCGGTAGGTTTCCCGCGGTAGTCGGGACTATTTTCTTTGCCGATTCGAGCGGGCCACGGCGCAGCCGGTGACGAAGCGGCGGCTCAATTCCGGCTTCCCGGCAGAGCGCCGGATTGGAAAATGTCTCGTCCGGAGTTCCCGAGAGAAGAACCTTTCCTTTGCTCAGTACGATTAGACGCGGATACTGTTCTGCTATGTAAGAGTATTGCGTTATTCGCACAACGGTCAGAAGGGGATGAGTCGAAAGCAACCGGTCTAAAACCTCACGCAGGAGCCGTTTTCCGGCTTCATCCAGAAACGACCCCGGCTCGTCCAGTATTAGAATCTCCGGCGATGCCGCCATTACTGATGCCAGCGCCAGTTTCTGTTTTTCTCCGCCGGAAAGTTGTGATGTCAGCCGTTCTCGTTTGTCATCCAAATAGAACAGACGGAGCATATTCTCTACCCGCTCCTTCATTTC
Source organism: Candidatus Zixiibacteriota bacterium (assembly GCA_040753495.1). Classification (NCBI taxonomy): domain Bacteria; kingdom Pseudomonadati; phylum Candidatus Zixiibacteriota; species Candidatus Zixiibacteriota bacterium. The sequence continues at coordinate 42,336 of JBFMEF010000048.1, read as the reverse complement.
GACTCGGGGCATATTCAGATTTTCGAGGGTAAAAGCGATTTCCCTTTCCACCGTTGATGCCACTAACTGATTATCGGGATTTTGAAATACCAGTCCGATTTTTCTTTTGAGAGCCTTGCTGTCGGCCATCGCAGCCGGATTCAGATCGTCGATTTCGATCTGTCCCGACTCCGCTTTAAGCAATCCTTTTGCAAGCAAAGCAAATGTTGTCTTGCCGGAGCCGTTGTTGCCGATAATGGCGCATTTCTCGCCGGAGCCTATTTCCAGGCTTAGCCCATCAACACCCCGAATCCCCTGCGGGTAACGATAAGTGACGTCAGAGAATTTAATCATAAGAAACCGCCGATGGGGTAATTAACGCCATCGGCGGAGAAATTCAAGTCAATTCAAACTCAATCGCGCTTATTTTCGAGACTTTCTCACTTGTAGCAGATATCAAGCTCACGCGCCGCCTTGACTTCATCCAGCCGGCGGACCGGGGTTGTGAAAGGAGCATGATGCAGCTTTTCCGCATCGGTCTCCACTTCTGCCGCTATTGCGATTAGAGTCTCGGCAAATGCCTCCAGCGTTTCCCGGCTCTCGGTTTCGGTCGGCTCAATCATGAATGCTTCCGGGACTATCAGCGGGAAATAAACGGTTGGGGCATGAAATCCGAAATCAAGGAGCCTTTTGGCGATATCCAGCGCCTTTGCGCCCAGTTTTTTCTGACGGGTGCAGGAAAGCACAAATTCATGCTGACAGACCGAATCATACGGCATATCGAAGCGCTCTTTTAAGAGTTCCTTAAGATAATTGGCGTTCAGTATGGCGTTTTCAGAGATATCTCTAAGCCCTCTGGCGCCTAAGGTTCGGATGTAAGCATAGGCCCGAATCGAATTGGCAAAATTGCCGTAAAAGGAGTGAACCCTTCCAATTGATTTGGGGCGGTCATAATCCAGGAACAGACGATTATCCTCATCGGCTTTCTTCGACAAGACCGGCGCCGGCAGATATGGCTCGAGCCTTTTTACGACCCCGACCGCACCCGCGCCGGGACCGCCGCCGCCATGCGGAGTCGAGAAAGTCTTGTGAAGATTGAAATGAAGAATATCGAATCCGATTTTCCCCGGCTGGACAATGCCCAACTGGGCATTCAGATTGGCGCCATCCATATAGAGCAGCGCTCCGGCGTCATGCACAATCTTTGCCACCTCGGCAATCTTCGACTCAAACAATCCCAGCGTATTGGGATTGGTCAGCATCAACGCCGCCGTCTCGCTGTCAATGGCGGAGGCGACTGTCTCAGGAGAGATAATGCCATTTTCATTTGATTTGATCTGAACGGTCTCGTATCCGGCGAGGCTGACCGACGCCGGATTGGTTCCGTGCGCCGAATCCGGAATCAAGATTTTCCGGCGGGGATTTCCTTTGTCCTTGTGATATGCCCGGATTATCAGCAGTCCGACAAATTCTCCCTGCGCTCCGGCGACCGGCTGCAGCGATACGGCGTCGAATCCCGAAATCTCCCTGAGATATCCTTCCAGCTCATACATAATCTGGAGGGAGCCAGCGGCGGTCCGACAGGGTGCCAGCGGATGCTGCTCGGCAAACCCGGGCAGCGAAGCCGCCCGGTCATTGAGTTTCGGATTATATTTCATCGTGCAGGAGCCGAGAGGATAAAAGCCTTTGTCGATATGATGATTTTTCACCGAAAGCCCGACATAATGCCTCATCACTTCCCCTTCGGTCACCTCCGGCATAGGGGCATCGACATCCCGCCGGTACTTTTGGGGAATCAAATTCAGAAGTTCCTGCTCCGAGCGGGATGGCTCCGGCATTGGTGTCCCGACTCTTCCCGCCCGGGATTTCTCATGAATCAAAATCTGTTTATTCATTATGCTGCAATTCGCTCGCTTCCGTTAATTTGACGCGCTGGTTGTGTCCGGATTTTTTAGTTTTTCTATCTGCTGCCGGGCATAAGTAGTGTCGGCGCTGGCCGGATTATTGGCGATAAAGTCTTCGAAGGCTTTAATTGCAGCGGTGGTATCCCCTTTCTGGCGCAGACAGATAGCGGTCCAGATTTCAGCGTCGGTCGCCATTTCGGTTCCGGCGAACTGTTTCCGGACTTTTCCAAAAATCGCCATCGCGTCATCGAAATTCTTACCCCGACGTTTCAGGTCGGCGACCGCCATCATCGCCTTGTCGGTATAGCCTTCTTTATTTTCCGGGTCGGCATCAATAATCCTCTGGAAGTACATCTCCGCTTCCGTGTACATACCCCGATCAGCATATTTTTCGCCGATAATGGCATTTAGTTCATTGGTGGCGCCGCTGTCGGCTTGACGCAGATAGTAGTTCAAAGTATGAATATCATTAGTGTAGTCGGTTATCGTCCCGATAAAATCAGGCGGCGGCAGGAAACCGGCGATGCGGTCGATTTCGGTGCCGTCGCTGTTGGCAAACACTACCGTGGGATAGCCGCTCACGCCATACTTGCGGGCGGTTATGGTATCCTGCTCGGCATTAATCCGCGCAAAAACGATATTGTTCGACATGGCGATAACCGCGGAATCGACAAATGTCACGGTGTCCAAACGTTTGCACCAGGTGCACCAGTCGGTATAGAAGTCGATTAGCAGTTTCTGATTTTTCTGCTGCGCCAGCTGCAACGCCTGCTCATAACTGGTGGCAAATTCGATCTTGGTCGGCGCTACCACCTCGGCTTTTTTGGAACATCCGGCAAGAGATAGAATCGCCGCCAGACTGAAGCAGACCACCATCAACCCTAACGTTCTCCCTTTTCTCATAACATCTCCAGTAACTAAAATTTATGATTTCCTTATCGTATTCAAGTTTTACGATAACCTAACGAGATTCTTTGTTTACAAAACAATCTAAGGTCCTCTATCGCTTCGCGGGCGATAAGACTGCCACCGCTGCCGCCTCCTGCATCGCCCGGGCAAAGGCGGCGATTTCGGCGTCGGTCCGCTTCTCTGTTACGGCGACAAGAAGCGCATCTTTCATATCGGGATAAAATCGTCCCAGGTCAATTCCCGGCATTATCCCATGGCGGTCAATCATAATCTCAATTAATTGACCGGCAGGAAGCGGTGTTCGGATAACGGTTTCGCGGAAATAATCGCCGGGGAAGTAGGCGGAAAATCCCGGCAGCGCTGCCAGTTTTTCAGCCGCCTGGTGGGTTTTATCCAGACAGAGGAGCGCCACCTTCTTCAGCCCTTGTTTGCCCAGCAGCGCCAGATAAACAGTTGCCGTCGTGGCGCAAAGCGCCTGATTGGTGCAGATATTAGAAGTTGCTTTCTCTCGTCGGATATGCTGCTCACGGGTCTGCAGGGTCAGAACAAAGCCGGGCTTGCCTTCTTCGTCAATGGTGCGCGCTGCCAGTCTTCCTGGCATCAGTCTTATCAGCTCTTTTTTGACGGCAAAAAAACCGACCAGCGGTCCGCCGAAATTCATAGGAATCCCCAGCGGCTGCCCCTCGCCTACGGCGATGTCGGCGCCGCACCCGGCCGGCGTTTTCAGAAGAGCCGCCGCAATCGGGTCAACGGCCTCTAAAAATAGCCCGCCGCTATTATGAATCAGATTAGCCGCCGGCTCAACATCCTCAACCAGTCCGAAAAAGTTCGGTTGCGCCATAAGAAGAGCCGCGGTATTGCTGTCAACCGCCTGGCGCACCTGCTCCAGGTCGGTCACCCCTTTACTATTTGGAATAATGACTATCTCGACATTCAATCCGGAGAGATAGGTCTTTATGACATCGCGATAGAGCGGGCTGACCGTATCGGAAATGACGACCTTATTCCGACGGGTATGCGCCAGCGCCAGATGGACCGCTTCGGCAGCGGCCGAGGCACCGTCATACATCGAGGCGTTGGCGGCATCCATTCCGCTTAGACGGCAGATGTTGGTCTGAAATTCGTATATTACCTGAAGCGTCCCCTGCGCTACCTCTGCCTGGTAGGGGGTGTATGCCGTTACAAACTCCGGCCGGCTCAAAATGGTCCCCAGCGCCGAAGGGATGAAATGGTCATAGACCCCACCGCCGGCAAAAATTACCAGTCCGGTCTTGTTCTTAAGAGAGATTTCTTCCATCTCCCGCAGCAATTCCATCTCCGGCAGCGGCGCCGGAAGGTCGAGCGGCGACTTCATCTGAATCGCCGACGGAATCGGCTTCAGCAATTCCTCAAAATTCTTAACCCCGATTTTTTCAAGCATTATCCGACGGTCATCGTCGGTATTCGGTATATATGACATAGACGGAAGACAATCCTATTCGACAAGTTTTCTGTAATCATCAGCGGTGAGAAGTTTCCCCAGTTCTGAGGGGTCGTTAGTCTTGATTTTAATCATCCATCCTTCCCCGTAACAGTCGCGATTGACCGCCGTCGGGTCGCCTTCCAGACTTGTATTGACTCCGGCGACTTCGCCGGAAACCGGCGCGAATATTTCGGAAACCGCTTTCACCGCTTCAATTGTCCCGAAGGGCTGAAGCGCCTTGACTTTGGTCCCGACCGACGGCAGCTCTACGAAGACCACATCCCCCAGTTCCCCCTGCGCGAAATCTGTTATTCCGACCGTAGCAATATCCCCATCCATTTTAACCCATTCATGCTCTTTGGTATATTTCAGGTCTGATGGAATGTTCAAAAAACACCTCCTCTATTTTTGCTCATCCTCAGTCGATTTAGTCGTGATTTCTTTGGTCTGTTTTTCAGCCTCTCCCATGCGGTAGATGAAGGATGTGTCGAACTGGCCGTTTATGAAATCAGGATGACTGAATATCTTTTTATGGTAACTGACCGTGGTGGGAATTCCCTCAATGATGAACTCCTCCAGGGCATATTTCATCTTTTCAATCGCTTCCCGCCGGGTTTGCGCCCGCACAATCAACTTGGCAATCATCGAGTCATAATAAGGGGGGATGACATATTTGGCGTAGGCGGCGGTATCCACCCGAATGCCATGCCCGCCGGGAACATGGAACGAGGTAATCTCGCCCGGCGCCGGGCGAAAATCTTTGTCCGGGTCTTCGGCGTTGATGCGGGCTTCTATGGCATGCCACTTGAGAATGATATCTTCCTGACGGTAGCGCAGTTTTTCTCCGGCGGCCACCCGAATCTGTTCTTTCACCAAATCAATGTCGGTCGCTTCTTCGGTAATCGGATGCTCCACCTGAATACGGGTGTTCATCTCCATAAAATAAAAATTGAGGTCGGCATCGACCAGGAATTCAATAGTCCCGGCTCCCAGATATTGAATAGTAGCGGCGCCCAGGACGGCGGTGCGTCCCATGATAGCCCGAAGTTCCGGAGTCACCAGAGGCGAAGGACATTCCTCAACAAGTTTTTGATGACGTCTCTGGATACTGCAGTCTCTTTCTCCGAAATGAATGATATTGCCATAGGAATCGCCCATCAACTGAATTTCAACATGATGCGGGCTCAAAATAGCCTTTTCCAGATAGACATCGGGATTCTTGAAAGCGGCCTCGGCTTCGACCCGAGCCATGGGAAAGTTGTTCTCCAGTTCGGTCTCGTCGCGACAGAGTCGCATCCCCTTGCCGCCGCCGCCGGCAACGGCTTTTATCATCACCGGATAACCAATTTCCGCGGCAATCGATTTGGCTTCATCGAGTGTGCCGACAATTCCTTCCGAACCGGGTATCACCGGTATCCCGGCTTCGCGCATCGTTTGCTTGGCGATGTTCTTGTCGCCCATTTTTCGAATCATGTCCGGTTTAGGACCGATGAAAGTAATTCCGCAGGATTCGCAGATTTCGGCAAACTCGGCGTTTTCGGCAAGAAATCCGTACCCGGGATGAATAGCGTCGGCGTTGGTTACTTCGGCGGCGGAGATTATTCGCTTGGCGTCCAGATAGCTGGAGCCGGCCGGCGCCGGACCGATGCAAACATCTTCATCGGCAAAACGAACATGAAGCGAGGCGCGATCGGCTTCGCTGTAAACGGCAACTGTCTTTATTCCTAACTCGCGGCAGGCGCGGATTACCCGCAGCGCAATTTCGCCGCGATTGGCAATTAATATCTTCTTAAACAAAGATTCCTATTCTCCAATCCAGTCCGATTTCCAATCAGACTAATATACATTAAAAACGATGAATGTCGCCTTCTTTTTCTGCCTGTGGCTCCCCGGATTGCCACCGCTCGGACGCTCCGGTGATACCCTTGACCCGTAAGTCAAAGTCGTCCGGGTTGGTACACTGATTCATCGCCTCTTCAAACGAAATCATCCCGCTCCTGTAAAGATGCATAATCGACTGGTCAAAAGTTATCATTCCGTACTGTCCCCCCTGCTCAATCAGGTCGGGAATGCTCGAGGTCTTATCCTGATTAACAATATAATCGCGAACTGCCGCCGTCGATATAAGAATTTCCAGCGCCGGTACTCGTCCCGGCATATCGGTTCGAGCCAGCAGCCGCTGGCAGACAATCGATTTCAGCGTTCCCGCCAGAAGCAGCCGAATCTGTTGATGCTGATGGGGCGGGAAAAAGGAGATTATGCGCGACAGGGTCTCCACCGCATTGAGAGTGTGAAGCGTTGTCAAGACCAGATGACCGGTATCGGCGGCCGTCAACGCAATCGACATCGTATCCAGGTCGCGGATTTCTCCTATCAGAATCACATCGGGGTCCTGACGAAAGGCATGGCGCAAAGCCGAGGCAAAAGTCTCGGTATCGGCGCCCACCTCGCGCTGGCTTATGATAGACTTTTTATCGCGGTAGATATATTCTATAGGGTCTTCGATGGTCAGGATATTGTCATCCCTGTTTTCATTCATATGCTCAATCATCGCCGCCAGAGTGGTTGATTTACCGGAACCGGTAGTTCCCGTGATTATGATTAGACCGCGCCGTTCCATTGCCAGTTTTCGAATGGTATCGGGAAGATTCAATTCATCAAAGGAAGGGACATTGGTATTGACGGCGCGGATGGCGATACCGCTGGTTCCCCGCTGGCGGAAGAGGTTTATACGAAATCGTCCCAGTTTGGCAACCGAAAGCGCCAGGTCCATCTCGTTCTTCTTCCGGAACCGCTCCAGTTGCTGCTCATTGAGAATCTGGCTGACAACGTTTTCCATTTCGTCTATGGTGATAGGGGTAGTCGATATCTGCTCCAGATGACCATTGACACGAATGTGCGGACGAATGCCGACACGGATATGCAGGTCGGATGCATTGCGGCTGAGCATCTCAACAAGCATCTGTTTGAGGTTCATATCCCGCCTCCTGAAGGTGTTCTTAACTTAACCTTGCGGGTCGATCAGGAACAGAACCTGCCCGAATTCGACGGGCTGGGCGTTTTCCACGAGAATTTTTGTAACGGTGCCGGCGACTTCTGATTCTATTTCATTCATCAGTTTCATCGCCTCGACGATACAAACCACCTGACCGACCGAAATTTTCTGACCCAGTTTCACGTAGGGCGGGGTATCCGGGGCCGGCGCGGCGTAGAATGTCCCCACCATAGGTGACTTGATCTCTACATAGTTCTTTTCGGCATCAGAAGGCTTCGTCTCCACTGCCGCAGTCGGCGGCGCTGAAGTCACAGCCGCCGGCGGCATCGCCACCGGGGCGACAGTCTGTATGACCGCCGGCTGGTCGGACTTGCCGTTGCGACCGCTCATCCGGCGAGTGATTCTTACCGTCCGACCCCAGCTGGTAACTTCAAGCTGATCAATATCTGATTCTTCAACCAATCTTATCAATTTCTTAATCGTTTTCTCACGCATATTCCACCTCGTAGGGGCTTGGGAACGGAAAAAAAGATAACAAATTAAAACTACAGTTCAAACAAATTTTTTGGTGACCGGGTCATCACTCTACCACCCCTTGTGGTCACGAGAACGTCATCCTCAATTCTTACCCCACCCCAGCCGGAAATGTAGATTCCGGGCTCTATCGTTATGACCATCCCTGACTTAAGTGTGTCGGTGCTGCGTGGACCAACATTCGGCTTTGAATGAATATAGACTCCCAAGCCATGCCCTAAACCATGTCCGAAGTTTTTCCCAAACCCCGCCTTGTTAATGATATCGCGCGCCACTTTATCTACCATCTTTCCTTCCACACCATGTCTAACCTTTTTTATCGCAGCAAGTTGCGCCCGCAAAACGATATTATAGACCTTTCTCTGCCGGTCGCTGGCTTTGCCGACTACCACAGTTCTGGTGAGGTCGGCGGTATATCCGTTATACATAGCTCCGAAGTCAAAAGTGACAAAGTCTCCTCTGGCGATTTTCTTTTTCGATGCCACCCCGTGAGGCATGGCAGAGCGGTATCCCGATGCCACAATGGTCTCAAATGCCGGCTTCTCCGAACCAAGGGTCATCATCTGGTATTCCAGTTCCGCGCGGACTTCGTTTTCCCTGAGACCGGGACGAAGGTATCCCAGGATTCGTTCGAAAGCGGTATCAGTTATATCCATCGCTTTTTGCAGCGAGGCAATCTCATCGGCGTCTTTTATCACCGAGAATTGCTCCACCATATCGGTCGCCGGAACGAGCAAGGCGCCGGCTAAGCCGTTTTGAATTCTCTGCAATTCGCCGTGTGTCACGTGCGCCGATTCGAAACCGTATCTAAGATTTTTCCCCTGGAACTGCTTGAGGTCTTTCAACTCGGAAATCGCGTCCCCTTTCGTAATTATGACTTTTGCCCCTTTGACCTCTTTGGCGGCCTGGTCCTTGTATCTGAAATCGGTGAGAAAGAAGGCGTCTTTTTCTCTGACAATCAGAAGCCCCGAAGAGCCGCTGTATCCGCAGAGATATCGAATATGCACCAGCCGATTCACCAGGAAACCATCAAGATTTTCCGCAGCGAGTTGTCTCTGTATTTTTTCAATTCGTTTCTTATGCATTTTTCTTGTCCTTGCTTAATGATGCTTCTATTATTTCAATCTTCTCGGAAATTCGGGGGTTGATACCGGCTTCCGCCAGTTCATTGAACACTTTCAGAGCCAGGCGATAGTACCCTTGCGCCATCAGGAGGTTTCCCAGAGTTTCGGTTCGGAACGGTATATCGCGCAATTTTTCCTCGGCGGTATCTCTCTTATCTTCTCCCTTACGGAGCATTACAATTTTGGTTGCCGTAAAAGGTCGGTCGGCTATCGACGACGCCAGTCCTTCGGAAGCGGGTGCCGTCAGGAGAAATCGCTCATAATATGAAAAGGCGCTGGCGCTGTCGCCGGAATAGAATTTGATATCTCCCAGATATTTCAGCGCCACGAGATTGTCCGGGTCTTTCTCCAGTACTCGGTAAAACTCCTGCTGCGACAATTCCATCTGCCCGGTATGAAACAACGCCCGGGCAAGGATTGTTCGCCCCGAAATCAGTTCCGGACATTCCGAGAGTCTCAGGCGGCAAAGCTCGATTGCCCGGGAGAATTTCTTCTCCAGAAAATATTCCATTGCGAGCGCGGGCCAGTACCCTTTGGCGGAGAGCTCTGAAATCAGGCTGCTGTTCATACCTGACGCCAATATAGGAGATACAATGATAGTAGAAAAGAAAATAACGCGGTCATAGAGCCGCTCCCGCCCGGTTTCGTCCCGTTTTTCCAACGCGACCTGGATTGGCGACTTGTTAATCAAGAGGATATTTTAGCCGGGGCTTACCGGGCTTATAACCAGTCAAACCAGTCCCAGAACTCGGTGCGGATGGTGCGGAAAAATTTGCGGTATATATGATGACCGACTTTTCTCTTGCCGCAGTACACATTGGCGACACCGGTCATTCCCGGTCGGAGAAGATGAGCGTCATTAGGCACCAGACAGGCGGTCTGAAAGACTCGCTCCCCATTGACATTCTCCACAATCTTATTGTCAATCCGATAGACATCACCGTAGAAAGATAACTCGGGATATCCGCGCACTTTGAATTTCACTTTTTGCCCCAGGCCGATATCGGCCAGTTCTTTTTCCGACAGAGTAATCATCGCTTCCACCGTGTCCAGGTTGGCGATTTCGCACACGGTCTCCCCGGTATCGAGATGAAGCACCATGCCCGAAATGGTCGCCTTAATCTCGTAGGCATCCTGTTGACGGGAATGGAAGTCTATCTGGCTTTTAAGACGGTCGATTTCGGCTTCTTTCGCTTTAATCTCTTCCGGGCGGGTCCCGGCTTTTAATAAATAGAGACGGTTCTGCGCCCCTTTGAGGCGCGCGTCCCAGACCAGGGAATCAGCCCGGGCATCCTCCCAGGCCTGTTTCGCTACGAGATTTTTCGCATACATTTCATTAATCCGGGTCAGATTCAAACTCGCCTGGTCCAATTTTGCCTGCATTTCCCGGACGGTATTGCGCGCCTCTTCTATTTCCTGTGGTCGCGCTCCCTGCTGAAGAATCGCCAGTTGCTCCTCCGCCTCACGCAGACGCGCCGTATATTCATTTATCAGGTGCGAAGTCTCGGTATTAATCAGGCGGGCGATTACCTGTCCCGCCACGATGCTGTCGCCGATGCTGACCAGCGGCAGCAATCGAGTGGTAGTATAGTCGCTCGAAAAGGTGCTCACTTCCCGCTTCTGTCCGGTGGAACGGCTCGATTTGTCGTACTGCAAAAGTTCCGCATATCCGGCGCTGTTGTATTTCAGCGTTAAAATCTGGCGCGGGCCGATTTCCAGTTCCCCTTTCACCCGCAGTTCGACTTTCACGAACGCGACCAGAAATATCAAACCGACCAGAATAATCGCCGCTGTTATCCGCCCGGGCCAGCGACGGAGAAGACTTCCTTCCGCTTTTATGGCTCGACCTGTCTCTTTGACTGCGTCCATAATCAGATTCCTGAATAGAAAGACCATAATGGCGGCAAATATCAAGAAGCCGGTGCCGCCCAATCGGGATACCAGGAACTGCGCCAGCATCATAAAGAAGTATCCCAGAATAAAGACTACATAAATAAAAGATAAAATTCCATAATAAAAATAGATTCTTTTCTCGCGGCGGCTGTACCCGGAGTCATCACGCCATTGTCCCAGCAGGAGCCGTCTAAGCAGCCCTTTCCAGTATCTTCCGGCTTTCTGGCGAAGATTGGGAATCTCCAGATAATCGCTGAGGATATAATAGCCGTCATATTTAAGAAGAGGATTGAAATTAAACAGGGTGGCAACTCCCGAGAAAGCCATCACAGCCAGCGCCACCAGATTTATCGCCGTATCGGTCGCGGTAACTCTCCAGACCAGCACCGACAGCGACCAGATGAAAATTTGAAAGAACCCGCCCGAGAAGGAGACCCAGAGACGTTTTCTCTTTTCGGTAAAGAGCCAGGCGTCGCTGACATTGCAGTAGAAGGCGGGCTGAAAATAAAGCAGTAGGAAGCCGATATCGCGCACCTCGCCGCCGTAAAATTTGCAGGTCAGCCCGTGCGCGAATTCATGCAATACCGCCACCATGAGCATTGAAAGATATAAGATGATTATCCCCTGAACCGAGAGAATCTCCCCCATTCCCCGGAGTATATCGCGGCTGTTATTCAATGATACGAGTACAGCCAGGAGAATCAGAAAAGCCGCCAGAGCGACAAATTGCGGCGTGAAGAATAGCCGCACACGATTTATCAGCCGGTCAAACAGGCGGCCCGGGTCGATGGCTTTCAGTTTTATAAACAGCAGTCTGCCGAGAAGGGATTGTTTTGGTTCTCTGGTCGCTTCCCGCTGCCGTCGCAGCAGTTCCAGCCGGGTCAGGTCATTGTCAAGAAAGCAGAGCTTTTGCAGGTGCGCCGCAAAGCCCTCAATAGAAGCGGCATCAATTTCCAGATTGAACCGCTTGGTGAATTCGACCGCGATATCAGCAGACCCCTTGGCGCCATCAAAACTTGTAATTATGAAGTATTCCGGCTCCCGCACCTGAAAGAAGAGACCGGTTATCGGGTCTTTGATTACAAAGTTCTTGGAGCCGTCTTTAGCGGTCACTTCCCGGATAACCAGATCGTCCCTGATTTTAGGCGGTTTGTCCATAAAGCCTCAGGCGATTTGTTGATATAAAATAAGTAGAGAGGGCGAATCCGTCAAAGGAATAAATGGCCGGTCTCAGCCGAATATCCGCTGATAAAGATAGATCATTAGCCCCATGAAAGCGATGCCGGTGTAAATGCCGAGCATATAATTTCCAACCCACCAGGGTCGCGACTTTTTCTTCTCCGGCTTTTTTAGAATGGTATGGCAGTGCTTGCAGACTATCGCCCCCGGCGCAATCTCTTCCATACAATAAGGGCATTTGCTTTTTTCTTTTGACTTAAGCAGTTTCACGGCAGTAAAATCGGCATCATAAATATATTTTGGCAATATAAAAATTAATGCCCCTTATCTGACAGGGAGAGTATCCTCGGGCGGCCCGAACCGCTCTGATATTATAGTACTGCCTTAGTCTCCGACAGATACCGCTTTTTCTCTTAAGCCGGGTATTCTACCCGCGCGAACCACTCCAGTTCGATTTCCGGAAAGAGGGCGTCCCGTTTCTTGCAGTCGGAGTAGAACTCCCAATCGCCGAGGGACGGACTCTCCCCGGCAATCATCCTGTCGGCCATCTCTGCGAGGCGCTTGAATATCGACCAATGTTCCGACAACCGCAGTTCGGCATAATCGCGGGCTGACCAGGTTGAAATCAGGAACTGCCAGTCGGAAGCGGCCATCAGCATCAACTCCCGCGCCAGCTGCTTGATAAGTTCGGTCAATTCATCCGAAATCGTGCTTTTATTTGCCTCATAATGGCGCGCCAGGGCGCAGAGTTTTTTCTCCGCCTCATAGATATGTTTCCAGGTCCATTCATTCTCAGCGTTGAGCCAGATATAATGGTTCCCCCCTTCGCCCCAGCTTCCCTCCGGTATTGAAATTACTTCGGTCGGCTGCACTCTATCGAGATGTTCCGCCAGAAAGGTCAAATCTACTTCGGGGTCAAGGCAGATTTTCCGAAGCACTTCCTTCAAAAACAGCGGACCTTCGAACCACCAGTGCCCGAAAAGTTCGGCATCATATGGCGCTGTCAAAATCCCCGCCCGATGCGACTGTTCGTAATATCCGGTAACGATATCATGAATCTTTCCGACAAAATGTTCCGAATTCTCCCCAATGCGGGCCAGGGCAGTCTTGCGAAAATACTCCACCTTGTCGGCTAAGTCGGACTTCGATGAGGTTACCGCCCAGTAACGATGCCCTCCCGGAAAACGTTTCTTATGGAAATCGAGATAATTTCCATCGCCGGGATATCCATGTTCGCCGGACCAGACCAGAAGCCCTGTCTCCGGGTCGCGGGTGAAAATCGAAGTCGGCTTTTTTCCTTCGGGTGAGGAGCTGACCAGATAGACCTCGCGGGGGGTTTTATCTTTCTGCTCTTCGCGCGGGCGATATTGGGCTTCGAATTGTCCCCAGAGACGTTTTAACGCCTCGAACCGGTCAAGGTAGACACCAATCGATTTTCCCCCTTTCAGCAACGCTGAATCGACAATGAAGAAATCAATCCCGTTCTCGGAGAGGAATTCATCCACACCTTTTCGCTGGTATGCCTCCTGGGAGCCGTCAATCGGCACCGGCGGCGCCCATTTGTAGCGGGGACGATAGGCGCACTCGGGCAGCCATATCCCGCGCGGTCTTCGCCCGAAATGCTTTTCATAGTTCTTCACCGCCAGTTTCACCTGCGCCTGCACGGTTTCATCGCGCGAGAGAAGAGGGAAATAGCCATGGGTCGCGCCGCAGGTCATTATCTCCAAAAATCCCCGCTCCTGCAATCGTCTCAGCTGACCGATAATATCGCGATTGATGGAATTGAACTGTTCCAGGGTGTCTTTATAGAATTTTTCCCAGAAATGGGCGTTCTCCAGCATATTCGGCTGGGAATATTTGAAGAATTCCGCGGCATCTTTTCCGGCGGCGTCGATTTTCTGAACCAGATAAGTCTCAAACTCGGTCTTGAAGGAATCATCGGCTAACTGCTCGGTCAGCACCGGTGAAATATCTATCGTCAGTTTCGGTTTATATCCCTCCTGAACCAGTTCATTGATAATTCGAATTAGCGGCAGATAAGTTTCCGCAGCCGCTTCGGACAGCCAGTCCATCCCGTGCGGCCAACGGCCATGGGCAAGCACATAAGGGAGATGAGTATGCAAGACGAAAGCGAAATATCCTTGCGGCATCTTATTTCTCCTCGCTGTTGCTGGCCGGTCCGAAACCGATGTTTTTTGGATGTACTTCCGGAATGCCGTGTATCTTAATTTCGCCGAATTGCTTCTCGAATTTTTTCAGGTTCTCATCGAGAGTTTTCTGCAGAAGTTTCGCGTGTGTGGGGGTCATGATTATACGCGCCTGCACCCGGGTTTTGGGCGCGCCGGGCATAATTCGGGCGAAATCCATAATTATCTCGGTTGCGGAATGCGCCACCAGGACCAGGTTGGCATAAATCCCTTCGGCCTCTTTTTCGCCGATTTCAATATTTACCTGTTGCGGTTTTATCTCCATTTTATCAACCTCGCATTTCCTTTTCTTGTCAATTGCCTGAACTTTATATATATTGAGTCAATCATTAAAATTGTAGAGCAGGCGCTCAATTATGCCAATTAAGATTGACCGAATTGATAAAATAACCGGTAATATCGGAAAAGCAAGGATATTAATTCTCGGCGATATCATGCTCGATGAATATCTTCACGGCGTGGTCAGCCGGATTTCACCCGAAGCCCCGGTTCCGGTGGTTGAAATCAACAATGAGCAGCTGCGTCTCGGCGGCGCCGCCAATGTCGCCAATAATATTCGCGCCCTCGGCGATGAGCCGATTCTGGTTGGCGTAATCGGCGAAGATGATGCCGCCATTAAGCTCTCGCAACTTCTTAAAGAGCGAGATATCTCGCGGGAGTATTTAATCGACAATGGCGAGCGGCGCACCACTATCAAGACACGAATCATCGCTCATTCGCAGCAGGTAGTTCGCGCCGACCGGGAGGATACTTTTGAAATTTCCAGCGACACCGAGAGGCAGATACTGAATCGGGTGCAGGCGGTCGCGGAAAAAATCGCGGCAGTGATAATCTCCGACTACGGCAAAGGGGTGATTACGGCGTCGCTTCTGGAGAAGTTGATACCGTTCTGCCGCGAAAGAAATATTTTTGTCGCCGTTGACCCGAAAGAGACGCATTTCTTCAATTACAAGAATGTTTCGGTCATCACGCCGAATCATCACGAAGCCGGATTCGCCGCCGGGAGAAGAATCAAGACTGATGATGACCTGCAGACGGTAGCACAGGCGTTGCTGGATAAGCTGAAAGCCGATTCTCTGCTGATTACCCGCGGGGAGAAAGGGATGTCGCTGTTCCAATCGTCCGGGGAGGCGGACCATTTCCCGACCGTGGCGAAAAAGGTTTTTGATGTCACCGGCGCCGGCGACACGGTGATTTCGGCCTTTGTTTCGGCGGTGGCGGCGGGAGCGAGCCTGAAAGAAGCGGCTGTGATATCGAACTGCGCCGCCGGCATTGTGGTAGGGGAACTGGGGACGGCGACGGTGGCGCTTCCGAAACTGGTGGATGAACTGAAGCGGAATTTTGCGAATGGAGGATGATGAAGCCCGGTGACCGAATGGTCGCCTTATTGGCATTCCCGACCACGGTCGGTATGCTCCACCTGGCGGGGGAACCCAGAACGAAGACTCAAAATCAACGGTTTCGGCAAAGTCAAGTGAGAACGATAGAATGATAATCCCAAGAACAAAACTAAAATCAATTCTGGCTGCCCTCCGCCGGTCCGGCAAGAGAATTGTCTTCACCAACGGCGTCTTTGATATTCTGCATTACGGACATGTCGATTACCTCACCAAGGCGAAACGGCTCGGCGATATTCTGATTGTTGGACTTAACACCGATTCCTCGGTGCGGAAATTCAAGGGGAAGAACCGTCCGATTCAAAACGAGAAAGACCGGGCGCGGATACTGGATGCCCTCAAGCCAGTCGATTATGTGGTGCTTTTCTCCGAAGAAACACCGGAGCGGCTGATAAGAATGATTCGACCTGACATTCTGGTGAAGGGGGCGGACTATAAGGTTTCCGAAATTGTCGGGGCGGAGTTTGTGAAATCATACGGCGGGAAAGTTAAGCGGATTGCACTTCAGAGGGGGCGGTCAACGAGTAAGATAATCTACAGAATGTAGACGTTTTCAAATTTCGAATGCGCGCGGGATTCGACCTGAAGGGGCTGAAAGCTGAGAAGATTTCGTCAGGAGGGACTCCTGACGACGCTTTCTGGGGAAATATCTTTAGTAGAGCAGGGTCCCCGCCTGCGGCGGGCTCCTGCCAGAATCCACCAGCAATGGTGGATTCAATATTTACAAGGGTATTTATTCCACAGGGCGGAACAGATTTGGCACGAGCGCGGGGCACATGCCCCGCAGAAGAAGATGTCGAAACTTAAGTCGCAAATGTCGCCCAATGAACCGGACAGATTTGGATTCCGCTATAGGCAGAGCGGCACAGAATAATCCGACGAATTCTTAATAACCGGCTCGCAGGAGAACGCCGTGACGAACGGACAATATGCTGTTGTATTCTACTTTTTCGCGCGCTTCCAGGATGCCATCAAAAATCGAGAAGTGATACCCGAGGTCAATGAACAAGCGGGAGCGATTCGACTTGTAACCGATTATGGCGGCCACGGACATTGCCATATCAGATCCGGAAATTCTATCCCAGTCAAACAGACTCGGCAAAAGCGAAAGCGGAATTACGGTGCCCTCAATACTCCAGCGAAAAGAGGATGCCCTTGGGGCGCCGAAAGCAAGGCCCAAGCCGATGCTATTAACCGAATGGTCTCTTATCAGCGGATTCAAGGAATCGACGTCAGCCCGAAACCAGCGATAGGCCAAGAATAGATGTATATTTGCGCTCTTATCCGATAATTCGGCCCAACCAAACTCGAAATTTGCGGTTTGCATGTTACTGCTCCCCGCGCCATGATAACGGAATTCACCAAACTCGACTTCGGCCGAGAGAAAAAGTGATCCATAATATATTTTCGCTCGCGGTCCGTAGGTAATGCCAATTTTCGATGTTCGAGTATGGAGTTTGTCGTACAAATATCCTTCGACATCACCATAGTATGGCTGGCGCTCGAAGGCGATTTCCCAGGTACCGACCGTAGAGCGAACGGAGATTTCTGCTCTCCACGGATTCTTATCCGGGCCGGCTTGAATACTCGACGACGGCACGGCAATGACAAGGGCGATTAGGAGACTGAGTCGAAATGGCAATTTCATAGTACCCTCCAGAACTATATTTGCTACGCATAGCGCTGTAAGTTGCCGAATAAAATCTACACAATTTCTATCCGGATTGCAACACTCTACCAATATCGGCCGGGGGAATTTACTAATAGAATTTTGATATCGATTCCGGGCAAGCCGGGAATGACTTAGCCCGTCAGATGAAGCAACTAACGACGGAAAGCAGAATAACCTACGCCTTCTGGAATTTCCGGCTCCCCCGTTGGGTAAGCGGGATTCCTTTCTTGCAGAGAGGACAGACCTCCGGTTCCCAGGCGTTGGCGGCGACGGTGGCGAGAGGTTCCAGAGGGTAATCGAATTTTATCTTGCCGCCGGAGCGGTCAAGAAAAAGTCCAATCCCGACTATGTTCGCCTTATAGGAACCGACAAGATTAATGACTTCAACGATAGAGGTTCCGGTGGTGAGGACGTCATCGACAATTAAAACGCGCGTCCCTTCATCAATATGGAATCCCCGTTTGAAAATCCGCCCTTTCCCCGCTTCGGCCGGCTCGGCGTAGATGGCATCAACCCCGAGACATCGGGCGACTTCATAAGCGATAATGACGCCGCCGGTAGTGGGACCGACCACCAGTTCGACATTGTCCTTGGCAAATTTCTGCGCCAGGGCGGCACAGACTTTTTCGCACAGACGGGGGCGTTTGAGAATCATGAATTTTTCGTAGTAGATATCGCTATGCTTGCCGGAAGTCAGTTTGAAATGACCCTCCAGCAGGGCATCAGACTCTTTGAAAATTTCAAGAACTTTATTTTCGTCCATTTCAGTCTCCTGTGATGATGGCGACGGCGGCAGCCATTTGACGTTCGTGCGTGATGGATATCTTGACTTCTTTGTCCAGTATTCGCTCCCGAATCGGGTCATCGAGATGCACATACGGTTTTCCGTAGAGGTCATTGAGAATCTGAATCTGTCTGAAGGAGACCCGCTCATCAAAGAAGGCGCCGAGGCATTTGATGACGGCCTCTTTGGCGGCGAATCGTCCCGCAAGAAATTGCACCTTGTTAAATTTGGCGGAAAATATTTCCATCTCTTCCTCGCCCAGAATTTTGTCGGCGAATTTTCCGCCCCAGGTTTCAAGAGCCTTCTTTACCCGGTCGGTTTGAATAATATCGATGCCCAGCGAATAAATCATTTAATATTTCACTTTCTGTTTCCGAAAATATCTAATGAAGATGATAAATGAAATCTAATTTTTTTGCAATATTTTGAAAAAGTAGTTGCGTAAGAAATTTGAAGTCGGTACATTGCCGCTGACAAATGAGTTGGAGAGGGTTGATTTTTGAAAAATCTCTAACAACTCAATAATGAAGGTTGTCTCTTCATGGTTGCGCGCACGCCGTGACCCCCGCCTCTGGCTGGGTAGCGAAAGCAAAATACCGGAAGCGGCTGTAAAAACCCTTTACCGTAAGGAATTGAGGAGTTTTTTCAAAGCTATTTGCCCTCTCCATTCTTTTTTTCTTTCTTCCCCCTGAATTGAGATTGCCGGTCACCGCGAGGGCGGGAGAGTATTGTGCTGGATTTCGACGCGAAAGCGGGGATGGCGAAATATATTAACTGAATTGTTCCAAGATAAGGCGATGAAATTCGGCTTCGTAGTTTTTGGCTGCTTTCTGCCGGCGGGTAAGCACAAAGTAAAATTCGAATCCGGAAGAAATCAGATAAAGTCGGTTATGCTCGATGACATAAACGCCTTCCTCTTTGCGTCCGCCGGGCAGGTCGCGGAAAATATCGAGCAATTCGCGCAGCCCCTTGAAAATCGGAGCATATTTTTTTTTGAGGTCGGAAGAGACGGCATCAGAATCAAAATTGCCATCCGGGTCAATGCGATAGATTTTCTCCACTCCTTCAATTTCTGAGAAGCGGTTGAGGAGCGATACCTTGGGGCGAAGCGGCGTTGTTTCGACCGCGGTCGGCGTATCCTCAGGAGCGGTTTTTCGGGGCGGCTCGGGGGCGCGGGCAATCTTGACGCCGGACGGCGGTGTCGACGGGGAAATCTGCTGCATGATGCGATTGACAAACTGACCGTCATTGAGAATCTCCATCACTTCCATATGCTGTTTGCGCAGAAGCCCCTCGACTTTCAGTTTTTCTTCCATTGAGGCAATTGGCGCCGCCAGGTCCTTTTCGATTTTATGAAGAACCTGACCCTTGGAAAAAATAGACGTCGTTAAACGGGGGTTTGGTCGATATGCATACTCGGTCTGAATCTGCAGTTCGACCGCGCCTTTGACGATGCGGGAGGTTCTTCCCGCCGGTATGAAGTCAGCTTGTGCCATAATTTCTTCGGGGAGTATAATCGCATATACTCCCCCGAAGATATATCGGCAGAATCAGCATTTTGAATAACCACAGGCGTGGCAGACGAGACATCCCCCCTCATGCTCGATACGGGAGGCGCAATCGGGGCAGAACTCTTCGGTGAGGTCTTTTTCTTTTTCCAGTTTGGCGCCGTTGCCAAAAAGTTTATGCAAGACCTGAGCGATAGCGTCCGGGATGGATGAGATTAATCCGCCGCTTCCGAAGACCGGCTGGCCACCGCCAATACCGCGCAGTTGCTCCACGACTCTCTCCACCGGTATTCCGGAACGAAAGGCGAGCGAAATCAGGCGGCAGATAGCCTCGGTATCGGCCATGGTAGAATAACCGGATTTCCCAATCTGGGCGAAAACCTCAAAAGGTTTCCCTTCGTACATATTGACGGTGATATAAAGATTTCCATAACCGGTTTTGATTTTCTGGGTGACCCCCTGAAGAACTTCGGGGCGGTCCTGAATGGTAGTCGCCACCGGTACTGATGTCGTTTTGCCGGCGGTCTGGGTATGACCGGTAGAAAGAACCTGGTCGGCCCGGCTGCCGTCACGATAAATCGTGATTCCTTTACAGCCGAGTTTGTAAGCCAGCAGATAAGCGGTGCGGACATCTTCCGGGGTGGCATCCTTGGGGAGATTGATAGTCTTGGAAACGGCGTTATCGGTATATTTCTGGAAGGCGGCCTGCATTCGGACATGCCATTCCGGAGAGACATCGTGAGCGGTGACAAAAACGCGCTTGACGTCATCGGGGATTTCACTGAACGAGGCAATTGAGTTAGTCTGGGCAATTCGCTCCATCAATTCCGGCGAATAGAATCCGCGGGAACGGGCGACCGCTTCAAAGAGAGGATTGACTTCGATGAGGCGGGTCTTGTCCATCACGGTCCTGACATAGGAGACGGCAAAGATCGGTTCGATACCGGAGGAGCATCCGGCAATAATTGAAATAGTGCCGGTGGGGGCAATAGTCGTGACGGTGGAATTGCGCATCCGCGGACCCTGTCCGTCGCGGTAAAAGAACGATTTCTCCCAGTTGGGAAAAACGCCGCGGGTCTCGGCGAGCCGTTGCGATTCATCATGACTGACATTCTGGACGCGGGACATCAGCCGTTCGGCAAGGTCAAGCGCCTGCTGGGAGCTGTAGGGGATGCCGAGCATGATTAGCATATCGGCCCAGCCCATCAGACCGAGACCGATTTTGCGATTTTCTTTGGTGTTGAAATCGATTTCGGGAAGGGGGTATTTGTTGGCTTCGATAACATTGTCAAGGAAATGGACGCAGAGGCGCACCGTGCGGTCAAGTTTCTCCCAGTCGATTTCATAGCGAGAAAGGGCGTGAGGCGAATTGAAATCAACCACCGCGCGGACCATTTTGCTCAGATTCAAAGAACCGAGGTTGCAGCTTTCGTATGGAAGGAGCGGCTGCTCGCCACAGGGATTGGTTGACTCGTAGAG
The DNA here is from genome assembly GCA_040753495.1 of Candidatus Zixiibacteriota bacterium. NCBI lineage: Bacteria > Pseudomonadati > Candidatus Zixiibacteriota > Candidatus Zixiibacteriota bacterium. The sequence continues at coordinate 21,310 of JBFMEF010000048.1, read as the reverse complement.
AGCCACCCGGGTGACCGGATTTCCTTCGTTCATCCGGTCGAGATACATCAATCCCGGTTCGCCGGTGCGATGGGCATGCTCGATAATCTTGTTGAAAACTTCGCGGGCGTCGAGATAGACCGGCTTGCCCTCTTTGGCGTAAACGGACCCGGTACGGGGGTCAATCAGTTCATATTTGCCGCCCGCTTCCACGGCGCGCATGAAGGCGTCGGTAATGGCGACAGAAATATTGAAATTGGTCAGTTCCGACAGGTCGTCCTTGCAAGAGATGAATTCAAGAATATCCGGGTGGTCGACGCGGAGGATACCCATATTGGCACCCCGGCGGGTTCCCCCCTGTTTCACCGCCTCGGTGGCGGAGTTGATAACCCGCATAAAAGAGATGGGACCGGAAGCAACTCCGGAAGTGGAGGCGACCATGGCATGCCGGGGACGAAGGCGGGAAAAGGAAAATCCGGTGCCTCCCCCCGACTTGTGAATCAGGGCGGTATGCTTGACGGCGTCAAAGATAGATTCCATCGAATCATCGACCGGCAAAACAAAACAGGCGGAGAGTTGCCCGAGCGGGCGACCGGCGTTCATAAGGGTCGGCGAATTCGGCATGAATTCGAGACGATACATCAAGTTGTAAAACTTATCTTCAATCTCCTGCACCTGTTCCGGAGTGGCGCCGAATTTCTTATCCGGCTCGGCGATGGCTTTTGCCACGCGGCGGAAGAGCTCTTCGGGAGTCTCCACCACACGTCCCTGGTCATCTTTCTTGAGATAGCGCCGTTCAAGAACTTTGATGGAATTTTCGCTCAGCTGGTAATCTTTGTCATCTTCCATGACGACCTCCTAAGATTCAATCAAGGTTGCGGAATTGGTTTCTCTGTCGATTTGAAAATCACCAAACACGATAGGAGCCTCTTTTTTCATAACTTCCAGCATAATCATACAGATTTTTCTTATCTCCCAGTGCGCCCGCGGATTGCAGCGGACTTCAAAAATATGCCGATATTCCCGGAAATTTGCCGAGATGACAATCTCAGAAGTAGTGCCGTTGGGCAAAATATAGCGGGCATCTTCCTTGGGCACGCCGGCTTTAACCATCTCCGAATAAAACTGCTCGCATTGCGCCGCTAATTCTAAGTATCGGTCTTTGTAGCCCGATTGTTCAATGGTCGGCGGCACGACGACATCAAATTCCCGCACTTTGCCGTATTCGACATATCGCTGCGACTCCTGCGAAGGAGACATGAGACGATGTCGCACCAGTTCATGCGTGAAAACACGAGAGCCCCCCTTGATGCGAAAGGTGGCAAGGGCATGCTCGAGGACGGAGTGGTGTTTCTTCCGGATTACCTTCTTGATCAGTTCTTCCGTTGAGGAGGGCGGAGAAAAACGATGGAAGGAGAGATAACAGGTACGACAGGCAAGCTCAATAACCTGCTCGGCATTAGGGGTGATTGCCATCAGTTCGACCGATGGTGTGGCGACTAATTTAGACATTTCCTTTGCCCGGTCTGTTAAAGTGACATCCATGATATAATACCTTATTTTGCTTTATATAAGTCTCACATTTTTCGAGGCAGGCGAGTTGGGGCAAAAACTCCCGTTACCGTTGCCGGCTTTTCCTCGTAAGCCATTAATATATAATTAGATACCTAAACGCGCTTGACTGCCGGGGGACTACTCGACTATATCGCCAAGCCGACCGACACTCTAATCAAAAATACGAAAAGTGTCAATATAAAAATTGCGATTTTTTGCAAAAAATCACAATATATTGTGTAACAATGGCATCAGGGGGCGTTATTTTGTATCTAACGGACATTTGGCAGGTAGTTACCCTTTCAGGTTGCCCGCCGGTGCCAGAAACTGACAGGTATTCAACTATTCGGAAATCGACTTGATGCATTAGCCAAGTTCTGTTGAAGGAAGCTGAGAATAGTTGCCGGCTGCCTAACGGAGCTGGACCTGCCATAACTTCGAAAAATGGCTTGACACCAACTGATTAATTGCGGATTTTGCAAGCTGAATCAGATTAATCGTTTAGCGCGATTATACCCTGTGTAACTTGATGGCGATGAATACGTAAACTTATAGATAGAAGCGGAGGCTGAGGACTTAATGAAGCTTAGTAATTATGAAAAGGACGGAGTGGTGGTGCTGGAGCCGAAAGGAAAAATAATGGGCGGCCCTGATGCCACCGTCTTGCATGAGAAACTCCACGAATATATCGAAAAGGGGCAAAAGAAAGTTGTGGTCGATATGGCCAAAGTGGAGTGGATGAATTCGACCGGGCTGGGAATCCTGATTTCCGGTCTGACAACTTTGAGGAATAATCAGGGGGAATTGAAACTGGCTAATGTGACCGGCAAGATCCAATCGCTTCTAACGATAACAAAACTGATTACGGTATTTGAGGCATTTGATTCCGTTGAAGAAGCGGTGAAATCGTTTTAGGGAATTGCCCGGGTGATTCCTAAGATAGCAGGGTGGGTTGGGTCTTCAACCTGCCTTTTTTATTAAAATGGAAGATAAAATGAAGAAACCGACAATCAAAGGCAACAGCATTCATATCCCCTCGTCGCAGGAGTACCTCAGTGATGTTGACAGTTTTCTGGAAGGAATTCTTCGAGGTTACGGGGTGATGGAAGAAACGATAGCCGATATTGCGATATCGGTTACAGAAATTGTCAACAACAGCATAATTCACGGCAACCGCTCCGACCTGGACAAAGAGGTGACAGTATCAATAGAGCGGAAGGACGGGGCCATAGAGATAGTGATTGGGGATGAAGGAAACGGGTTTGACCCGACGGCGGTGCAGAATCCGGTGGATGAGGATAACCTGATGCGCGAAGTGGGGCGCGGAATTTTCATAGTCCGCTCACTGATGGACTCCGTAAAATTCGATTTTCTTCCCGGAAAAGGAACCCGGGTAACGTTGTCAAAGAAAATCTCCTGAGTATTCGGGAATTGAACTGAAATGGATATTTATCAAATAGCGATAACGGCCGTCTATTTCATTTTCGGCGGCATATTGCTGTTTCTGGCATATTCCATAGTGCGCGACCATATTGGTCATCGCGCCAACCGGATTACCGGCGCCATGCTGTTCTTTGCCGCCCTGGGTCCGATTTTTCTGGCGCTGGGCACGATTGTCAAGCCGAATGTCTCGGCTGAGGCTCCTTTTGAAGAATCCTTAATCTATAATCTTCTGTATGTCTGGGAGCTTTTCTTCCCGTCGTTTCTCTTATTTTCTTGGATTTTTCCGGTGGACCGTCTTTCAGGGATGCGATTCCCGAAACTCAAATATCTTATATTTTTGCCCCACATATTTCATCTCTTTCTGGTCACCGTTTTCAAAGACCCGGACAAGATTTTGAATCTGCTTGATGTGCAGTCGGGAGAAGGATTTGCCTCGCTGATTCTGAAACCGCTCTCCGATATTCTGAAATATGTGGTGCTTGGGTTCAGCCTGTTGATTCACTCACAGGAAACACTATTTTCATTGATAAATCTAATCTATGTGGCGCTGGCGGTCTATTTCATTCTGAGAGGCAAAGGGCAGATTGCCAATCAGCAGCTGAGACGGCAATCTAATGTCCTGATTACCGGCATTTCGGTAGCGATGGGGCTTTATACGGCGGCCTTTCTGGTGCCGGAGATTTTCTCGATTGATTTTTCAGCGTCACTGCAGACCGGCGTGTTAATCGGCTCCCTTCTGGTCGGGGGCGGCGCCATTGCCTGGTCAATTGTGCGATATCAGTTTCTGGATGTCAGCGTCATTGTGCGACAGTCGCTGGTCTATACCATATCCTCGGGGATTCTGGTGGGGCTATATATACTTCTGGTGGGGGAAGCCGACCGGATGATAACGTCGCTATTTGGCGCCAAGACCACGATTGTCAATATCGCTTTTATTGTGGTGGCGCTGATGCTCTTTCAGCCGATTAATGTCCAGCTCGATAATCTGATAAAGAAACTGTTCATCAAGAGCCGCACCGATTATCGCAACCTGATGGAGATTCTCTCGCGCCGTTTGATATCAGTATTCGATCTGGAGCAGGTGCGGAGCATGATTGAAAAGACCCTGACATCGTCACTTTTCATCAAGCGGGTGTACTTCGTGCTATTTGACGACCGTCTGGGCGAATATGTGCTTCTGCCATCGGAAGATTTTGCCCATCGTGTCATTATTAATCGGGAAGACCTCTTTCTGGGAGGAATCGGTCAGCTGGAAACTCCGACTTTCATGGAGCGTTTGTCTATGTATCGCGCCGGGAGTTCCCTTGCCGATGAATTGGAGCGTCGTAAAGCGCAGCTGATATTACCTCTTAAAGATGCCGACCATCTGCTGGGATTTCTGGCGCTGACCGAGAAAGAATCGGGCTACCGTTACAATGCGGAAGATATATCGATGCTGGGGGTCATTTCCAATCAGCTGGTGACGGTCCTTACCAACGCCCGCCTGTACGCCGATTCGCTCGAAAAACAGAGGATGGAAGAAGAGCTGAATATGGCGCGCCAGATTCAGCTTGACCTGCTGCCCAAAAATCCTCCCCGTTCGGCGCACCTGGATATCTTTGCCTATTCGCTGCCGTCGCGAACAATCGGGGGGGATTTCTACGATTTCATTCCGAAAGATGACGGCATATTTGGAATGGTCATAGCCGATGCCTCGGGTAAAGGGATGCCGGCAGCGCTTCTGGTGGCGCAAATCCAGGCGATGATTCGATCGGAGGTCGCCAATAACACCGAAATCGCCAAGATTTTGTATAATATAAATAGATATGTGGTGGAATCGACATCCTCAGAGAGATTTGTGACGCTGTTCTACGCTGAATTCAATCCCGGGACGGGTGAGTTACGCTATGCCAACGCCGGTCATAATTACCCTATTCTGGCAAAGGCTGATGGTCGTCTTCAGAATCTTGACACCGGCGGCATTTTACTGGGGGCGTTTCCGGGAGCCTGTTATCAGGAGACATCTATCAGATTGGAACCGGATGATATGCTGTTTTTATATACTGACGGCCTGTCGGAAGCCCAGGATGAGAAGGAAACGGAATTTGGTGAAGAGCGGATAAGAGACTTTGTGCGACAGAATCGTGACGGCAGCTCCCGGGAGATTGTCACCAAAATATTAGAGATCGTTCGTGAATTTGACCCGACCGATCCACCCCGCGATGACACCACCCTGATTGCCATGAAATTGACGAGAGGATGACTATTCCGATGCCCCGAAAGAATTTCAACGAGCAGCTTTTATTTGAACGAAAAGAGCGATTTTCCGGGTACAGATACTGTCCCCTTTGCGGCCAGGAACTGCAGGAAGAATTTATCGACCATCGTCCGCGGCTTCGCTGTCAGAGTGAGAGCTGCGATTTTATCTATTATCATAATCCTACCCCGGCCGCCGGCGCTCTGGTGATAGCGGAGGGGAAAATACTTCTCGTCAAGCGGGCGGCGCCGCCCAAGGTAGGCTGGTGGTGTTTGCCGGCCGGATTTATGGAGTGGGCGGAACATCCCTCACAGACCGCGGTTCGGGAAATTGCGGAAGAAACCGGGCTCAAAGTGAGATTGGATTCCCTTTTTGAAGTCTATTCAGGTGAAGATGACCCCCGCACCAATGCCATCTTGATTCTCTATCTGGCATCGGTTGAAGGAGGCGAACTGTCGGCGGCGGATGACGCCCAGGAAGTGCAATTTTTTGACTTCGACCAGGTTCCGGAGACTATCGCATTCAAGTCGCACCGTCAAGCGCTCGCCGATTACCGCAAGCGATTCCTGAATAAGGCTTGACAATGACGACGGGAAATATTTCACTTGACCGTCAGGAAGTAACATAGGGACTTTTGCCCTTATTGGAGGTAAGAGTGAAATTACGCCGTTTCATAATAACCGCCGCAATAATACTGACAGCGTCATTCTTGAACGCGGCCGACGAATTTAAGAAATTCGAAAGAACATCCAGTCAAAACCCGCTTCTGGAGATCTATTTTGACAACGACCAGATCAATATTACGATTTTCGACAACGACACCAGTTTCCAGGTCCAGTTCGATAAAGAGGATGTCAGGGCAAACCAGGACGAGGTTCGCATAAAAGATACTCTGGCTTTGAGCAAAAAAGGATTCGCGCTGGGGAATCAACTTTATGGTCCGGAATTGATAGGGCGAATGGCCCTGGAAACCAATGGTGAGAACGAAACCCGGATAGTGCTTTATCGAAAAGATACAGCGGGAGTGATGCCGGCGCGCTCGCGGCGCCAGAACGAAATCACGTTTCTGGAAGATATTGTAATTGCGAAAGAACGGTTTCTCAGGGGGGGTGCGGTGGCATTCTGGGGAGATATACTGGTTGACGGTGAAGTGAATGAGGATGTTGTGGCGATATTCGGCAACGTTACCATCGGCGACAACGCGGTGGTGCGGGGGAATGTGGTCTCTTTGAACGGCGAGGTAAATCTATCGAAAAAAGCGACGATTTACGGGTCGATTAGGACCTCCAGCGGCAAGAAAAACCAGGGCTTTGACCGCTGGAAGAAATGGTACCGACGGGACCGGTTTTTCTCTCCGGTGGTAATGCTCTACTATAATCGTGTTGATGGGGCGGCGCCATATCTGGGAGTGAAATATCAGGATGAAGACTCGGTGCTGCCGAAATTCACTATCTATGGTGGATATGGTTTTGAATCGGAGCGCTGGCGATTCGTGGCGGAAGCGGAACAGACGGTGCTTCGCTCCCTGCCGCTGGCGGTGGGGGGAAGTTTCTACAAGAAGTTGTCGTCAAATGATGGCTGGCTCTTAAGCGAGGCGGAGAATACCGCTTTTGCTCTCTTAGCCACCGAGGACTATAAGGATTATTATGAGGCTGAAGGGGGAAGCGGTTATGTCAGGGTCAAGCCGTTCGGTAATCTGACAGCACGACTGGGGGTGATGTCGGAAAAGTACAAATGGCTCGACGGGCATAAAAATCTCTGGTCACTGTTCGGCGGCTCCAAGCGTTTCGGGGAAAACTTCTCAACAATAATTGAACCGGTGCGGGGAGCGGCGATAAAACAGCTCGATGGAAGCGAACTTTCCAGTGTCACATTTTCAGCGGCATTCGAAACCGAAATGCCGGAAGAATTATTTGCATCATCCTATTGGAAAGGAGTCCTCGATATCGAATGGGCGCCGGGGGAATGGAATGATGACTATGTATTCACAAGATATCAGCTGACGGTAACGCGACACCAGGAGTTGAGCCGTCAATCGGGGCTGGTCTTCAAAGGATATTATGGCGGCGCCGACAATCCTCTTCCCTTGTCACGGAAATATTTCCTGGGCGGCTTAGGTACACTGCACGGATATGAGCATAAGGAGTTCTATGGCTCGGAGTTCTGGTTGGCGAATCTGGAATATGGGGTTCGTTTCCCCAACTCAGAGATGGTGGGATGGATATTTTATAATGTCGGTCAGATAACGGAAGAGCCGATCAGTCTGTCGGAGGCGGAAGTGCGGCATTCGGTAGGCTTGGGTCTGGCGTTTGGAAATGATATCAGGATGTTAGTCGGGAAACGACTTGACCGCTCCGATGTCTCCCCTGTTATCTATGTGAGATTTCAAAATCTGTTTGAATGACAACAAGTTAGATGCTTGAAAAGACGGTCGTTACAAGGGCCGTCTTTTTTATTTGGGGGTATCATAGGTGGTCAGAATCAGAGGCAGCGGGACCCTTTGCGGTCTTAAGGATTGGGGCTTATCTGCCGATATCATAAGGAGATAAATAAGATGAAGGTGAAACTATGCCTGACTACAAGGATGAGACAGAATCTGGCACCGGCATTTTTGTAAGTAAGCCGAAACCATCTGGGCAGAAGACCGAGAGACTTCGTCTGGGTGACACCGGAAGCGTTCTGGCGCAGATGGAGGCGGCTCTGGATGAGATTGCCGGTGAGAATCCCCGAATAGAAGCAAGCGAGAATGCGACCACCACCAGACTCGAGGACCTGAGGGCAGTCCTGGAGGTATCCCTGGCTGTCAATTCCTCTTTGGTGCTTGAGGATGTTTTGCAGATGGTGATGCAGAAAGCGATTGAACTTCTCTCAGCCGAGCGCGGCTTTATAATGCTCCTGGATGACAATGGGGAGCTGCAGTTCAAGACGGCCTTCAATCTCTGCAAAGAATCTCTGATGGAGGAGGATTTCCGGATTTCCAATTCGATTGCCAACCAGGTGGCGGCGAGCGGAAAATCGATTTACACCTCGGATGCCCAGGCCGACCAGAGGTACGCCAATCAGAAGTCGGTACTGGAGCTGCATTTGCGCTCCATCATGTGCGTGCCGCTCAAGATTAACAATCGGGTCATCGGGATAATCTATCTGGATAATTCGTCTCAGGCGAAACTGTTTCTCAAATCGGACCTTTTCCTGTTTGAACTTCTGGCGCAGCAGGCAGCGCATGCCATACATAACGCCAGCCTCTATGACCGGCTTCTCGACCTCAAGCAGTACAACGAAAAAGTCATCAATAATTCGCCGGTTGGCATAGTTGTAATTGATACCGATTATCATCTGGTTTCCATTAATGACGCCGCCCTGGCGACCTTTGATAAAGACAAAGACAAAGTCCGTCTCTTCACTCCGAATGAGACTTCGACCACCTTCTTTGAATTGATTCCCGAAAGTGAGCGGGGGAAATGGCGTCAGATGATTGATATGGCGCTCAGCACACGTCAGCCGCTGGAGGATTCGCGCTATTTTCATAATACCGGCTACGATGAGAAAGTTTTTTCCATCAAGCTCTCCCCTATCAGGAAACTGCCGTACGGGCATGATGGCCTGATACTCATTATTGAGGATATCACCGAGAAGGTGATTATGGAAAAATATGTGATTCTCTCCGAGAAACTGGTGGCGCGGGGAGAAATGGCGGCCTCAATAGGCCATGAATTAAATAATTATCTGGCGATAATCGCCAATAATGCGGAATTGCTTTCGCTGAATCTTCAGAGAGGGCAGGCGGAGAAAGCTTCTTATAATTCCAAGCAGATAATTGAGAGTATATCGAAAATGAAACGGTTCACCGATGGCCTGATGGATTTTTCCAAGATGGATACCGAGGTGGTATCGTACGATATCAAGCATCTCATCGAAGACCTGTTATTCTCTCTCAAAGCGCAGAACCGTTTTAAGAAGATTGTATTTTCGGTCGACCTGGGAGCGGTCCTGCCGTCGGTGCAGATCGATGTCGGGCAGATACAGCAGGTTCTGATGAATCTTCTCAATAACGCGGCGGATGCCCTGGAACAAAGGGGGAAAGATGAAGAGGCAAGCGGGAATCGTGATTTCACCCGCAAGATAGAAATTCAGGCGGCCTTTGACGAACCCCGGGCGCAAATAAAGATATCGGTTGCCGACAACGGTTGCGGCATACCGGAGGAGGCGCTGTCGCGCATTTTTGTGCCTCATTATACCACCAAAGAAAGCGGCCATGGTCTGGGACTGGCTAATTGCAAGAAAATTATCAAAAATCATGGCGGCGAAATAGCGGTGGTTTCCAAACAGAATGAAGGTACCACATTCATAATCAGCTTGCCTTTGGAGCACGTTTCAAAAAAATAAAAAAATGGATGCCTCGTCAATCGGAGAGGAATACCAGTTAATCCGCTCTCTCGGTCAAGGAGGGACGGCGGAGGTATTCCTGGCGCAGAACAAGAAGGACAGGACTTACTCCGCGCTAAAGATGCCACTCCGCCGAAGCGCGGGCGACCTTGCCACATTTCGAACTCTGATAAGCCGTGAGTTCGATTTGATAGGGGGATGGCGCTTCCCGGGAGTGGTGCGCCTCAGGAGATTAATCGATTCCCCGACTCTCCCCTTTCTGGAGATGGAGTATTGCCCCGGCAAGTCGCTGGAGAGTATCGGACGCATCGAGGAGCCGCAGGCGTTACTGCGGCTTCTTTCCTCAATCAGCATTTCACTTTATTACCTTTATTCGGCAGGATTGTCGCACGGAGATCTCAAACCACAGAATATATTTGTTAATGGCGACACCTCCTCGGAATGGAGGAACGGATTACTTTTTACCAAGATTTCCGATTTTTCATTGGCGAAAAAGATGGGGGAAGATAGCGGCGCCCGGCTGGGGGTGGGAACGGTCGGCTATATGGCTCCGGAAACAATCCGCGGCGGAACGCTGGAGCATCGCTCCGATATCTTTGCCCTCGGTATAGTCGCCTATATGATGGCGTCAGGAAAACATCCCTTCCTCGCGGATGACTCGGACCCGGTCAGGACCAATGCCGCCATTCAGGAAACGGAACCGCCGCGTCTCTCAAAAGTTCGCGCCGATACACCGGAATCTCTTTCGGAAATCGTGGCGCAAATGCTGGATAAACTGCCGGAGAAAAGGCCTCAGGACGGCTTTGAACTTTGCCGGCGGTTAAAAGCGGCCGGCTCCGATTTTCCTTTCGAGCGAGTCATCAGGCCCAAATATCTGATGCAAGCGTTTGATAGACTTGACAATCAGGCATTCCTGGAAAAAGAGTTTGTCCGATTCTCGGCCGGTATAAGGAACCGGTTGTATGACGGCGCCGGAGCTAAGCGCCATTGTTTGAGAAGTCTTCTGGAGTGCAATTTCACAAGGGGCGTATTTCAATGGAAAGACGGGGCTCTAATATCGGCATCGGATGCAAGCGACAAAGTAATCTTCCCGAGGAGATTGCGGCGCGCCGTGGAATGCGAGATAAAAAGACTTTCTTTCAATCAGAAGAGAATGGCGATGAAGATGGCGGTTGTCGGCGATATAGAACGAGCGCGGTGTCTGGGATTAGAGCCAGAGGCAGCAGAGCGTGAAATATACACCCGTCCAGTCTTATATTGTCTGCGGCAGAGGATATCGGCCGCCACTTTGCGAAGATTATCGACGTCCCTGGCGCGAAGAGCGATCGAGTCATATAAGGATATTGAGATGGGGGCGGAACTGTATCTTCAGACCGGCGATTTTGAAGGCGCTTATGCCGCGGTGATGGAGGCGGCGGATATCAGGATAGACCGCAATGAGAATTCCGAAGCGGTGGCGTTATTGAGCGCTCTGGAGGCGCTGGCGTCAAATGGAGATGATGAAACAAGACTCGCACCGCTATTAATGAAAAAAGCCGATGCCCTGAAGGGGATGGGAGAGCTACCGGCGGCGGAAGATTGCTATAAGAGGATAATCGCTCTGTATCAGAATAAGCCCCCGGATAGACTTCTCGCCGAGACCTTTAAGGACCTGGGCGATCTCTATCGGATGAAGCAGGATTTTGAATCAGGGATTGAGGCGCTGAGGAAAGCGGAAGAGATTTATTCGGCGCTGGGGGACCATTTGGAGTTGTCGCATACGATAAATAATCGGGGCAATATTCATTGTGTCAGCAACCGATTTGACGAGGCGCTGAAAACTTTCCGGATGGCGCTGCACATTCAGAAAAAGTTAGGAGCCAAAAAAGATATCGCTTCAACTTTGAATAACATTGCCGTCACCTATTTTTCGAGGGGGCGTCTGCGCCGAATGGTGACAATCCTCAACGCGGCGCTTCTCATGAACGAAGAATGCGGCAATATGGTAGAAATTGCCCGGGTGCATAACAATCTCGGTTTTGTGCATAATGAAATGGGTGAAACGGCAATGGCGATTGACAGCCTCTCGGAGTCGCTGAAAATTAACCAGAGGATTGGTAATAGAAGAGAACTTCTTTACAACTATGAGAATCTGATACAGGTAATGATAAGAGGAGGACGACTTCGCGATGCTCTGCGCTATCTTGCCGAAGGAGCGGCGCTCTCTGAAGAACTGAATGATCAAAATCATTCCAGCATGTTTGCCGGATTCGTTGGGATAATACAATGGAGAATGGGGCAATATGGTAAGGGGCAGGAAAATCTTCTTAAGGCGATAACGGGAACGGCGCTACTGGGCAATAAACTTGACCAGACACTGTACCAGTTGGCGCTGGCGGAACTTCACGGGTGCATCAATGACCATGAGGGAGCGCTGAAGATCTTGTCGGAGGCCGAAAGAGCCGCCGAGTCCATTAATGACAAACGGGCGGCGGCATCTATCCTAACTCTACGGGCGGTCTTGAAACAAGATATGACACTGATGGAACAGGCGGAGAAACTTGCCATTTCAAACAAAGTGGCGCGAGACCTCCAATTGGTTCAGTTGAGAAAGGGGCACCTTTTGCTGGAATCCGGCAGACCGGATGAGGCGGTAAGCGTTCTTTCCGGTTTACGATTCTTGTCAGATGAGAAACATATTGACATCGAAGCCGCCGGATATTTTCGAGACCTCGGCAAAGGGTTTCTGGAAATCGGGAAAATCGCTGAAGCAGAGGGCTGCTTGACTCAAGGAGCCAGCCAGGCGAAAAGGATAGGCTTAATTCCGGAAACGACTGAATGCCTTATCGGGCTGGGACGAATCAGCGCACTATCCGGCTCTTATGAAAGCGCATATGAATATTATCGCAAGGCAATCAAGTTCATAAAGACGATGGCCGAAAGCATCGAAGACGAGAACTTGCGGGCACGATATCTGGAGGCAGGAAAAATAAATTATCTTGCAGCTGAGATAAAGAATCTGAATCGATTCCTGGGCAAAAAGATGGGGGCAGGCCGTTAGCCCTGCCCCCGCCATCAACTTTCAAAGGAGCTTATTGCCCGCCAAGGCTTAGACCTACGGGGGCGATTTTCTCCTCAAGTCTCTCGATGGTGAGTGTGTACATCAATCCACCTCCTTCGAAGTTGAGGTTAATGTTCCCGGCTAAACCGGGCTTCTCTTGTTTAAAAATTGCGAATATTCCTCTTAAGGGACTATCTGAGAACGCCTCATTTATTAATTAAATATCTTTAATTTGGCCAAATGTCAAGTAAAATTATCGTTTAAGTCTTTATCCAGCCATGAGTAAGTTATACTTTTTGCTCATAGATCTAAGGTAAGTCATTATTTTATAATTACTTAAAAACTGCTCGAGAAAATATAAAAGGCGCCATAGTGGACAGCATTAATCCAGATTGCCATTTCTGCTGGCATCTCTTGAAGGGAGTTTAAAATATTCGAAACCTCGGATTTGAATCAAGATTGAACTGCCTTTGATTCCGGTTTCGTTTTCCCTTGACTTATCTTTCCTCACTCCTAAATTAACTAAGTGAAAAGTTTCACTTTTAACTTACCAGTTTTCTTTATATTGACGGGATTTAGATATGACTAAGAGCGCAGATGTTGTCATAGTTGGAGGCGGGATTATTGGTCTGGCGACGGCATATGAGCTGGCACGACGGAAATTTGGGAAGATTGTAGTTTTGGAGAAGGAGCTTTTCCTGGGAGCCGGAGCGACCAGCAAATGCGCCGGCGGTATTCGCGCCCAATTCACAACCAGAGTAAACATTGAAATGTCAATGCTTTCCGAGAAGATTCTGGCGAATTTCGAGGATGAGGTCGGGTATCATGCCTTATTTGACCAGGTCGGATATATGTTTCTGTTGTCGGACGAGAAGGAACTGGCGCAGTTCAGCAAGGCGATGGAGTTGCAGCGCTCTCTGGGGCTGCCGGTGCAGATGATTGAGCCATCGGAAATCAACAAAATTGCCCCCGAAGTCAGAACTGATGATATAATCAAAGCAACCTTTTGCAAAAATGATGGACTGGCTGACCCCAGCGACCTGATACAGGGGTATGCCACCGGCGCCCGGAGACTGCAGGTTGAGATCAATATCGAGACCGAAGTGACCGGCATTAGGGTCAGCGGAGGAAAAGTTGCCGGCGTGATGACAAATAATGGCGAAATTGCGACACCGCTGGTGGTGAATGCGGCTGGACCTCAGGCAAAACTGATAGGTGAAATGGCCGGAATCAAGATTCCGGTGGAGCCGATTCGGAGACAGATTGTCACTACCGGGGCGCTTGACTTTATACCGCCGACTTTTCCGATGGTGGTCGATGTCAAAGCGGGACTGTATTTCCATAAAGAGTCACCGGGACTTCTGCTCGGCTGGGCGGATAAGTCGGTGCCGCCGTCATTCGATATCTCGGTGGACCCGGAATATACCGATACCATTCTGATGAAAGCGCTGGAGCGGGTGCCGCGCCTGGAGACGGCCGAAGTCTCCAAAGCCTGGGCCGGATTGTATGAAACGACACCGGACCATCATGCCATAATCGGATATGCGGAAGAGATTGAAGGTATCTTCTTGGTCACCGGATTCTCGGGGCATGGGTTAATGCATGCGCCGGCCGCCGGAATCGTTACGGCGGAAATTTTGAGCGGCAAGAATCCCTCTATCGATATCTCTCCCCTGTCGCCGCACAGATTTTCCAAAGGGTTGGTCCACGAAGAGACCAATGTAATATAGAATATATGGCCGATAATTGAGTCCAAGGATTCGAATCGGGTGGGAGTGCCATATCTGCGCGGGAAGGGCTGATTCCAAAAAGGAGTTTACAAAGGGGCAAACAAATGTTATATTTTTTGTCTTTGAAAATGGAACCTGCCGTATCGGAGTAGTTCTTCGGCCGGGAGGTTAAGTACTTGAAAAAGAATATCTTGTCATAAGCGAGTAAAAGATGGCGAAAATGAATCCGGAAGATATCAAGATTATTTTGGCAACCGACTGCGGTTCGACCACGACGAAGGCAATCCTGATTGAGAAGCGAGACGGCGAATTTCGATTGATTGTGCGAGGCGAGGCTCCCACCACAGTAGAGGCGCCGTTTGAGGATGTAACCAAGGGCGTTTTGAACGCGGTAGGCGAAGTGGAGGAATTGTCGGGGAGGAAGCTGCTGGATGATGAAGGGAAGATAATAACGCCCTCCAACGGAAATGTTGGAACGGATATATATATATCGACTTCCTCCGCGGGCGGGGGACTTCAGATGATGGTTGCCGGGGTGGTGCGCTCGATGACCGCGGAGTCGGCGGAGCGGGCGGCGCTGGGAGCGGGAGCAATAGTGATGGATGTGATTGCCTCCAATGACAAACGTCTCCCCCATCAGCAGATTGAGCGAATCCGGCATCTCAGGCCCGACATGATTCTTTTGTCGGGGGGAATCGACGGCGGTACGACCACGCATGTTGTAGAAATAGCGGAATTGATATCGGCGGCCGACCCGAAGCCTCGACTGGGGAGCGGCTATCAACTTCCGGTTATCTATGCCGGCAACAAAGATGCCACGGAGCCGGTGAAAGAGACATTGGGGAAGAAAGTCGATTTAAGAACAGTCCCCAATATCAGGCCGGTTTTGGAGCGGGAGAATCTTGGTCCGGCGCGCGAAGAGATTCATGAGCTGTTTATGGAGCATGTAATGGCGCAGGCGCCGGGGTATCGAAAGCTGATGACTTGGACCGATGCCCCTATTATGCCGACACCGGGGGCAGTGGGGCTGATAATCAAGACCATCGCTGATATGGAAGGGATTGAAGCGGTCGGGGTAGATATCGGCGGTGCCACGACCGATGTCTTCTCGGTCTTTCGTCCCGATGGCAAGGAAGGGATATTTAATCGGACGGTTTCGGCGAATCTGGGGATGAGTTACTCGATTTCAAATGTTTTTGCCGAAGCCACCTTGCCCAAAGTAATGCGCTGGGTTCCATTCCATATGGACGAGAGGGACCTTCGCAATCGTGTCAAAAACAAAATGATTCGCCCGACGACCATACCGCAGTCGATGGAAGAGCTTATTTTCGAGCAGGCGATAGCCAAAGAGGCGCTGCGGCTGGCATTCATCCAGCACAAGAGCTTCGCCACGGTTCTAAAAGGGGTTCAGCAGCAGAGAACGATTGCCGATGCCTTTGAGCAGACGGCATCGGGGCAGACGCTGGTCAATATGATGACGCTGAATATTCTGGTTGGGTCGGGGGGAGTTCTGTCGCACGCGCCGCGAAGACACCAGGCGGCAATGATGTTGATTGATGCCTTCCTTCCCGAGGGAGTTACACGACTGGCAGTTGATTCGATCTTTATGATGCCGCAGCTGGGGGTGCTCTCCACGGTGCAGAAGCAGGCGGCGACGGAAGTATTCAACAAGGACTGTTTGATTCATCTGGGATGCTGTGTGGCGCCGGCCGGCGAAATCAAGAAGCCGGGACCGCTCATGAACTATAAGATTAGCCTGCCGGACGGAAAAGTCGAAAGCGGGACTCTTGAATTAGGCCAGATGAAATTGATTCCTCTTGGCTTAGATGATAAAGAGATTCCTCTGAAAGCAAAAGCGGAGCTGGAGCCATTACGAGGGCTTGACTTGGGACATGGCAAAGGGAATAAGATTGAAACGGAACTTACCGGCGGCGTAGTCGGTATCATTCTGGACGGCCGCGGCAGACCCTTTATTCTTCCGGAAGATGACAAAATTAGAGTCGAAAAGCTTCGCGAATGGATGCTGGAGTTGAAGGTATATCCTGAAGAAGCGCTGGCGCGTCAATAAAATGCATAAAAGATTAGGCCATAAAGTAATTCTGATAGTCGCATCATCGCTTTTTGCCCTTTCGGCATTGGCGGGAGTCTTTGTCGATTGGCGCGGCGGCTTTCATGTCACCTATCCGGACAACTGGCGGGTGGTGCCATATTCCGAGGTGAGCAGTTTTCTGGAAGACCAGGGACTGGATGTGATTTCAATTGACTATGACGCCGTTCTGGCGGAAGCAGAATCAGAGCCGTTCCAGAGCGGGGCATATGTTTTTGTGGCGTTGCACGAGACCGGCGCTTTGAGCGACCGTCAGATTGATTCAGTACTGAAATCAGTGGCGGAGGTGCAGTTTCTGACTATCAGTGAAGGTGCTCTTGACGCCGCTGCCAGTTTGAGCAAAGACAGGCTGATTTTTGACCGCAACCGGCAAGCGGCGGCATCATACAGCGATATCAGAACGGCGACTACCGATAAAGCCTATCTGGAGCTTCGCAAATTCTATGAAAAAGGGGTAGCGCTTTTTCTCTGTTATGCGCCGCGGGAGAGATTCAGCAGTTTGAAGCCGGTTTTCTTTAATCTTCTGGAGACTTTTTCGACTAAGAATCTAAGAGAGATGGCTCCCCAGGAAAACCTCAAAATTGTTGACCTGGCTACCCGGGAGAGGCTGGCGTCACCAACGACAGAAAATGAACCGCCGGCGGCAGGGCAGGGAGTGAACAAAGAATCAGGAAATAAGAGCATTTATATTATTATACTGGCGATAGTCTTAGCCGGAATCGCTCTGGTAATAAGATTGAAGAAGAAAATAATCCAATCAGGTAGCGATAGATAAGAGGCGAATAAATGGGACATGCATATACCCCCGGATTGAAAGTAACCGACAAGATACTGATAACCAAGAATCGGATTCTTCCTCTAAAAGGGGCAGTAGTCGTTAAGAAAGGCGATAAGGTCAAGCCGGATGATATAGTGGCAAGAACGCATTTACCCGGCACGGTGGAGCCGCTCAACGTTGCCAACATTCTGGGGCTTCCGCCGGAAGATATCAATGATGCCATGTTGAAGAAGCAGGGGGATGCGATCAAGGAAGGGGAAGTCATTGCGCGGACGAAATCATTCTTCGGCCTTTTCAAATCGGAATGTGCGGCAAAAATCACCGGCACTATAGAGTCGATATCGCATATCACGGGGCAGGTGCTTCTGCGCGGAGAGCCGATACCGGTCACGGTAAAAGCGTATATTGACGGTGAGGTGGTGGAGATTTTTGAGCGGGAGGGAGTGGCGGTCGCTACGTGGTGTTCGTTTATCCAGGGGATATTCGGAATCGGCGGCGAAACCTACGGGGAGATAAAGGTTGTCGTTCCGGACAACAGCACCATATTAACCGACCAGGAAATAGGGCCGGAATGCAAAGGGAAAGTGGTGGTAGGCGGCTCAATGGTTACGGCTGAGGCCATTAAGAAAGCAGCTAAGGTCGGGGCGGCCGGAATCGTTGTGGGTGGATTCGATGACAAGGATTTAAGAGACTTTTTGGGATATGACCTGGGAGTCGCCATTACCGGTTCGGAAGATGTTGGAATTACTCTGATTGTCACCGAAGGATTTGGTCAGATAAATATGGCGCAAAAGACTTTTGACCTTTTGAAATCGAAGGAAGGGCAGCGCGCTTGCATCAACGGCGCCACTCAGATTAGAGCCGGCGTTATCAGGCCGGAGGTAATAATTCCCTTCCCAGCCGATATCCATGCCAAACAGGATACCGGCGACTATCGTGAGCAGGGGTTGAGGGTAGGGTCGCCGGTCCGGGTGATCCGACATCCCCACTTCGGCAAACTGGGAGTGGTGACCGACCTTCCTCCGCAACTGCTGGAGCTGGAATCAGGTTCGAGCGCCCGTATTTTGGAAGTGCAATTTAAAGATGGCTCCAAATCAATAGTGCCGCGCGCCAACGTGGAGATGCTCGAATCTTAATTGCTGCAGAATATCGACGGCAAAACCAAAGGTCCCCGGGATGGGGACCTTTTCATTTATATCGCAACTAAACCAGGAAATATTTTCAATATAGCGACATCAATGTCCGGAATGACCGGTGGTGTCGGCGCCGGTTCCGCCGGTGGTATCGACGGTAGTGGCGGAATCGGTGGCCATTGCGGTGTCAGTGGTCGCGGGAGCGGTCTGAGTTGTTGTCTCAGTCGTGGCGGATGACTTATCGGCTTCAGGTTTTTCCGATTTACCACACCCGGCCAAAACAAAGATCAAAAGCAACCCGGCCAGCAGAATGATTGAGATTCTTTTCATCGAGAACTCCTTTCTCTTATATCCATCCGGTAACATCCAAAACTCATCTACGCAATTTGAAATGGATTGTCAAGCAAAAGATGCATCCGGGGGGACGTTCATTTGTTTTTATTGACTCAAGCTGTTTCTGGGCATATTATTGCTGGGGAGATCCGGCATGTCCGGTTAAGCCGAGTATTATAAACCTTTTACACGCTTGGAGCGTAAAAGAGTAAAGTATGACAACGGAATTGATACTTCCTTTCAGCATATTTTCCGGCGGCGTCTGGCAGATAATAGGCCAGTCGAGTCTGTTTGGACTGATAATATTGTTCATATTGATAGTTTTCTCGCTGGTTTCCTGGGCGATTATGTTCAACAAATGGCGGCTGTATAAGAAAGTTGACGCGCAAAACGAAATCTTCTTGAGTTCCTTCCGGCGCACCAGGAAATTTACGGAAGCCCTGGGGCAGGCGAACACCTTGCGCCTCTCCCCGCTTTCGGCGCTGTTTCTTGCCGGATATAACGAGATAAAAGAGATTTTTGAGAAACAGAGCGGCGGGAATCCATCGAACGCGCCGGCAAAACTTGGCGACGACGACCTGGAAATAGTGCGGATGACCCTGGAGCGGGCAACGGCGGAGGAGGTGGGGAATCTGGAGAAGCATGTAGTTTTTTTGGCGACAACCGCCAATGCCTCTCCCTTTCTGGGACTTTTGGGAACGGTGGTTGGGGTTATGGATGCCTTCTGGTCGATAGGTGAGCGCGGTTCGGCGTCGCTGGCGGTGGTCGCCCCGGGCATAGCGGAAGCGCTTCTGGCGACAATTGTGGGACTGGGCGCGGCGATTCCGGCAGTGATTGGATATAACTGGGCAAATAACAAATTGAAGTTCTATTTTGATAAGGCGTCCAATTTCTCCCTGGAGTTTCAGGCACGAATTAAGAAGGATTTGTCATGAACAAGAAGCGGGAATATCGCGCCATGGCGGAGATAAATGTCACCAACCTGGTCGATGTGGTGCTGGTGCTTCTGATAATTTTCATGATATCGGCGCCATTGCTTCAATCCGGCATTGAGGTCGATTTGCCCAAGACAAAGACAGCCGCTCTGAATGAGCAAGCCGAGGGAGTGGTGCTTACGATTGACCGCAAGGGGGGAATCTTTGTCAATGATGTCTGGACCAGGCTGGAAAATTTCGAAAGCAGCGTTGACAAGGAATTGAAGAAGGCGAACCGCTCGTCGGTTTTCCTCCGGGCTGATTCCCTGGTGCCGTACGGCGTGGTCGTGGAGGTAATAGGACGTTTGAAAACAATGGGGATTGAAGAGATGGGACTTATTACCGGTAAAGAGGAAAACAACAAGCCGAAAAAGAGATGAGACAGGATTTCTTATTATCAATAATGATTCATCTGGTAGTGGTTCTGGCAATGGTGGTGGCGGCGCCATTCAAGCCGCAAATCAGGACTGACCTGGGAGACGTAATCAAAGTCAATCTGGCATCGCTGCCGGCATCATTGCAGGCATCGCCGGTACTGCCGTCTCTCGGAGCCGGTATCATTGAGGACGAACCGATAGCGGCAATCCTCGAGCCGGCCACGGTGAAAAAAGCCAAGCCGATTGACAAACCGAAGCCGAAACCAAAAAAGAAAGAAACCAAGCCGAAACCGCAGACAAAAACCACTGATTCGACCAAAGTCGGCAGTACGGCTGGGCAGAAGGATGTCAGCGACAATCTTGGTGTCGGTTCCCGCTTTGGCGGGGCATCGATAGACAACGCCTCATTTGATTACCCCTACTGGTTTGTTCAAGCCTTTTCCAAAATAGAGCGGAATTGGAGCAATCCGGTTTATGCCAATCAGCCGTTAGCCTGCATTATCTACTTCCAGGTTATTCGTTCGGGAAGAATCATAAAAATAGAGATAGAGCAGTCCTCGGGGTTTGACGCCTATGACCGCGCCTGCGAAAGAGCGGTTAAAATGGCCGAGCCTCTTCCCCCGCTTCCCAAAGAGTTCACCGACGAAATAATCGGCATTCACCTCGAATTTCCCTATTCACCGCAATGAAAATCAGAAGTCTCTTATTATTATTATCACTACTGGGGCTGGTTAATCTAAACTCGGTGGGTCAAACCGTGCGGGATGTGCGGGGACGGCTTGGAGAGAAATCGACTTTCGAGCCGACCAAAATTTCGGTGGAAGAAGTGCGCTATGTGGGGATAAATTATATCAGCGCCAATGATTCGATAATAATGAATAACTGCGCCGAGATTCTGCGCAACGACCTCGATTTCTCGCCGTTTTTTGAAGTCGTTTATCTTGATTCGTTTTTTATGCGGCATATGGAACTTCAGGAGATGACGCTCTTGGGCTGGTCCTGGATGGGCTCATCGTATGTAGTTAAACTCGACGCCGAATTTCCCCACAACAACATACGGTTGCGCTATTATCTGTACGCGACCGATTCCCAGAGAGAGATTCGGAAAGAGCGGTTCGAAAGCGATAAGAATGACTACCGGGCGTTGGTGCACGAGATGGCCAATGATATCTATAGAGCGTTGACCGGCGATGAGGGAGTGTATCGGACAAAGATTGCCTATGTTAAACAGGTGGGGAAA
>JBFMEF010000047.1 GCA_040753495.1 Candidatus Zixiibacteriota bacterium | reverse complement strand
ATGACGCCGACAAGCAGAGCGATGATATAATGGCGATCTGCCGCAAGCATCACTCGATTTTGCTGAGAAGGGAAACCGATGAGCAAAAGGCCGAGCAGCTCTGGAGGATTCGAAGAAACCTCTCCAGAGCGGTTAAAGCCTCCGCGGAGCAGAAGATTTCCGAGGATGTGGCGGTGCCGCCATCAAAGCTGCCGGAGCTGGTCTCGTTTGTGGCGCAGTTGAATGCGGAATATCCGGTGCGAATAAATGCCTATGGGCATGCCGGCGACGGGAATCTTCATGTTAATTTCCTGGTCGAAGCCGGAAAGCCTGATTACAGTAAAGAGATTGAGGAAGGGATTAACCGCTTGTTCGACAAAACCTTGGCTCTGGGAGGAACCCTGACTGGCGAGCATGGTATCGGGCTGACCAAACGTCTATTCCTGCCGCGGGAGTTCAACACGGCGACCCTGGGGGCAATGAAAGCGGTCAAGGAAGTCTTTGACCCGCATAATCTTCTGAATCCCGGGAAGATGTTTTAAGCGGCTACGATTTCCCAAATCTTAAATATACCATAGACTTCAATGGTGACTTCGTCTCCATATGAAACACAAATAAACAATAATATACAATAATATCTCTTGCTAAATATTATAAAACACTTATATTTCTGCGGTATTAACCGTGGAGGCATAAATGTTGTTTGGCTTGAGATTTTCATTAGACGGGCTGCCATCGCTTCAGAATACCGATTCCTACTTTGACAAATTAATGCAGCCGGAAGGGGCTAAGCGGCGAATACTTGGTCAGGTTCTACTTCTGGTACTATTCCTATTGATTTATGGCTTCGTAATGGGGGCATATCACAGTTTCCTGCAGGCCGTCGTCGCCGGGGCAAAACTTTCGTTGCTGTTTGTCCTGGCTTTGCTAATCTGCTTTCCGGCATTTTTCATTGTGCAATTTATTCTCGGTTCGCGACTGAAATTATTTCAGATGGTTTCGATGGTGCTGTCGGGATTCTTGCTTATGTCAGCCATCATGATTTCCTTTGTGCCGATTGTGGTAATTTTTCTTCTTACCGGAAGCAATTACTATTTTCTCCACTTGCTCCATCTGGCTATCATGTTTTTTGCCGGCATTTTCGGGATGAACACTATCGTTCAGGCTCTTAAATATTCCTGCGAGAAGAAAGGAATCTATCCCAAAAACGGGGTGGTTGTTTTTCGGGTCTGGGTGGTGATTCTGGCATTTGTGGGTATTCAGCTGGCGTGGAGCCTGAGGCCTTTCATCTCCAAAAGAGGGGAACCATTTGAGTTTTTCGGGGAATATGAAGGGAACTTTTATGCGGCGGTAATCTATGCGGCGAAACAGCTCACCGAGCCGGAAGAAAAATCGCCAGTCCCGGAAGCGTTGGAACGGATTGAGAGCCTGTTTCCCCCCGACACCTTGCGGACAACCGGAGGGCAGATTGACAGCCAATAATGACAGCGACATCATGACATTGGAAGAGGTAGCGACCTATCTAAAGCTTAAGCCGCAGACCATTTACACCTGGGCGCAGGAAAAACGGATCCCGGCGGCAAAGTTGGGAAAGGAGTGGCGTTTCCGGAAGTCCATCATAGACAAATGGTTTGCTTCCCATATCGATGACAAATTTCGCCAGTTTGTGAGCGAGTCGGAGGGCGATGGCATGGACCGTCAGACAGGATAGCATCGGTCGCATCGGTTCCTCCTTTTGGGCAATGGATTCTGCCGATACGTTGCTATAGTCGAAACGGCTGTTTACGCCTATAAATTCCCCCATTATAAGATTCTCAGTCGAATTAAGCGCGTCTGGCAATTTTCCCTCAGAACCGAACAGCAATGACGAATTCCGCCCCGGGTCTCTGTATAATTCCTATATATCAAAAAAAACGGCGCCGCTGATATTGACAAGCGGAGGATTATGGAGTAATATATCCGGGTGAGAATATGTGAAAGAGTTCACAATGGCGGAGGCGACAAATAAACCCCAATCCAATTAAATAAATACAGGAGTTTAAATTATGGCCACACTGCAGAAGAGGATGGCTGAAATTATTCCCGGCTTGCGCGATGAAGTCAAGAGCATCACCAAGAATCATGGTGATATCAAGATTTCTGATGTGACGATAGCGCAGGCGTACGGCGGTATGCGCGGAGTCAAGGCGATGATTTGCGATACCTCCGTGGTCAATCCTGACACCGGGCTGGTGATTCGCGGTATTCCTCTCAATGAGCTGACTGAGAAGCTTCCCGAAGAGATTTTTTATCTTCTTCTTACCGGCGAGATGCCGGACAAGGCGACCCTGAAAGCGCTTCAGAAAGAGTACAGCGAGAGAGCCAAAGTCCCTAAATATGTTTGGGATGTTCTGGAAGCGATGCCGAAAGATTCACACCCGATGGTTATGCTCGATACCGCCATTCTGGTTATGGAGAAAGAATCGGAATTCCGGAAAGAGTACGACAAGGGGATGAAGAAAGAAGATTACTGGAAACCGACCCTCGAAGACGCCCTGAACATTCTGGCGAAAATGCCGGTGGTGGCGGCGGGTATCTACCGGATGCGTTTCAAGAAGGGCAACCGGATTGCTCCCAAGAAAGATCTCGACTGGGGCGCCAATTACGCCCATATGCTCGGTATCAAGGACAAGAGCGGAAACTTTGCCAAGTTGATACAGCTCTATCTGACCCTTCACTGCGACCACGAGGGCGGCAATGTCAGCGCCTTCTCGGCGCATACGGTCGGCTCGGCGCTGTCGGACGCTTATTATTCCCTGTCGGCCGGTCTGAATGGCCTGGCGGGACCTCTGCACGGCTTAGCCAACCAGGAGTGCCTGGGTTGGATACTTGATGTCCTCAAGCAGTTCAAGGGAGTTCCCCCGGAGGAAGAGCTCTACAAATTCTCCTGGGATACGCTCAATTCCGGACGGGTGATTCCGGGTTACGGCCATGCCGTTCTTCGCGTAACCGACCCCCGCTTCACCGCTTTCCTAGAATTCGGCAAGAAATATATTCCGGAAGACCCGGTCTTCCAGCTGGTCGCAAAAGTGTATGACGTTGTCCCGCGCGTTCTAAAAGAGCAGGGCAAAGTCAAAGACCCGTGGCCCAATGTTGACGCCGGTTCGGGTGCGCTTTTGTATCATTACGGCTTGACCGAGTTCCCGTATTACACCGTTCTCTTTGCCGTTTCACGTGCCATGGGTATTCTGGCGCAGTTGGTGCTTAATCGGGCGCTGGGGACTCCGATTACTCGTCCCAAATCAGTCAGCACCGCCTGGATCAAGAAACAGATTCCGTCGGCGCCGGCTCCACAGCAGTAATATACTGACGATTATGACAACGGCGGTCTGGTTGACCGCCGTTTTTTTATGGCATCGGGATTTTGATTCTAAATTCCGCGCCTCCGCCGGGGGGGGAATCTATTTCAATGGCGGCGCCGACTTCTTCGGCAACCTGATGAACGATGGATAAGCCCAGCCCGGTGCCGCGCTCACGGGTGGTGAAATAAGGGGTGAAGATTTTGTCCTTGAGGTTCTCCGGGATGCCTGGTCCGGAATCTCGCACGGTCAGGACAATTTCGCGGGACTCTTTTTTCAGATTGACTGCAACGGCTCCCCCCTTTTCTTCGCAAGCCTCCACGGCGTTGCGGAGAAGATTGATAAGCATCTGTTTGACCCGGTCAGCCGGCGCCTGAAGATATATCTCCGGCTCAATTCCGGCGGCAAAACTGATATTCTTATCGGGCAGGTCAAGGCTGAAAAGACGGCAGGTTTCCTCGACCAGCCGGCTCAGATTGACCCGGTCGTGCCGAAGGCTCTTTTCTTTGGCAAGAGCCAGAAAACGAGTGACAATTTCATTGAGACGAGTCGCTTCCGATTTTATCTGGCGGACAAACTGCTGAAATTCCTGGCTGTTTGTCTTCGGTTCAAACTCCGCCAGAAGCCTCTGGGCGGCGATAGAGATGGCATTGAGAGGATTGCGGATTTCATGGGCGACACCGGCGGCAAGGTCACCCATCTCCGTCAATCGCTCTTTCCGGCGCGAGGCTTCCTCCAGTTCCCGGACCCGCGTCAGGTCGTAAACCAAACCGACCACTCCGTATTCCTGATTTTTTTCATCCAGAAGACGCGCCAGATTTAAGAGCAGATATTTACGGCCTGAAGGGAGTTCCAGAGTAGATTCATATTCCACGGAATTCTGCGCCGGAGACAGACGGTCAATGGCGAGGATATCGCGATAAGCGAATTCGCTCCAGTTCCGTCCGATTACCTCTGAATCAGAGAGCCCAAAAATAGAGAGGAACTCTTTATTTGCGAGCTCGACCTGGCCGTCTTTTCCGATGACAACCAGACCGGAATTGATGCTCTCGAAAACCTTCTCCGCCAAAGACTGCATTCTCTTAAGACTCCGGTCAAGATAGAACCGCTTTTGACGACCGGCCAGATAAAGCATGATAAGCACAATAGCGGCAAAAATGACCAGGCTGAGAAGAATCATCTGCCGGTCGAACCCTTTCATGATGTCATAATATTTTTCGAGAGAGAGACCGACTCGAAAGAGACCGTTCTGGTACTCAATTGAAGAAAAGGGGCGGACCAATTCGAGGACATTTCGCTCATTGAAGTCATAGACACGGGAACTGACGGAATCAACACTGAGAGCGGCAACCAGGAAGGAGTCGCTTTCAATTTTCGGAAGTGGTCCTATTTTCCGCGAAGAGAAAACAATCCCTTCAGCGGTTTGAAAGACGATATATTCGATACCGACCTCGCGGGCGATATTCTGAATAAGATAACCGATTCCGATATCTTTTTTGGCGGAGGTGTAGAAGAGGGCGTCGGACAGAATTCCGATTACGCGGCTGCGGTCAGCCGTGAGAGAGAGATAAAGCATGGAGATTTCGCCGGGGAGGTCGCTTTCGATAAGGGTGAAACGAGTTCTTTCCGCAGGTTCGGCCAGCAGGTCATCAATTTCAATCTGAAGATTTTCATTGAGGCGGTCAAGCCGGACAAAGAGCCCGCGGACGCCGGAGGCGAGGAGGTTCTGGGCGGTGTCGTAAATGACAATGGCATCGACGCCGAACTCGGAGGCGAAGTCAGCCAGTTCATCGGATGTATAATTGAGCTTGGCGCGGCGTTCAAGGAAAGAGGTTAAATCGGCGAATTTTTCCTGCGTGAGAAGGTCGAAAAGGGAGTTTGATTTGATTGTATTGTCGGCGCTGAGAGCGAGGCTCTCGATAAGGGCGACCCCCTGACGACGGAGAAGTTCCAAACTGTCGGCGCGGCTTTTCTGTATGCCAAGATAGGCGAGAATGAAAATCAGCCCCCCTAAAAAGAGAAGCAAAAGAAGTACAAAGCGAAAATTCAGGGCAGGCAGTGAGGTCGATTCGGGGGCACGGCTCATGCCGATAAATTAGACGGTTTAATGATAGGAATCAATCAGATAATTGTCTAAGAAACGAGCGCTTCCGGTTGCGCCGTCGGCGCGGAGGGGGCGCTTTCTGTCTGTGAAGGCCGCTTGACCGGAATGCGCACCTGGAAAATAGCCTGCGACTCATCGCTGGTATGATACGAAATTTCGCCGCGGTGGTTGTCCACCACATTCTTGCAGGTAATAAGACCAAGCCCATTCCCCTGCCGGCGGGTGCTGAACCGGGTGACAAACAGCTTGGGGATATTTTCCGGGTCAACGCCGGGACCGCTGTCGGCGACTTTGATATAGACCGCTTCGCCGCTCTCATCGAGCGAAGTGGAGATAATTATCCAGCGGGTGCCGTCGAAATTCGCCAGTGAATCGGCGGCGTTGTATATCAAGTTTAGCAGTAGATGCTGGAACTGGCCAGCGTCGATTTCAACCAGCGGGATATTGTCGGCCAGATTGGTGCCGATGAGGATTTCGTCAAAGCGGTTCTGCGGCTTGATAAAGGCAATCAGGTTTTCTATCAACTGATTGAGGTCTTCTTTCTCAAATTCGGAATTCTCATCGCTGAACTTGGTGAGTCCCTCGGTGAAATTGGTGATTTTGGCGACGGTCTCGCGCATCAGGATTATCTTCTGCTCCGTCTTGGCTTCATCCCCCTTGGCGATGACCATCGGAAGCAATTCCAGATTTCCCTGAAGGATTGCCAGATAATTATTAATTTCATGGGCGATATCGCGCGCCATCTTTCCTTTGGAGGCGATGCGGTCGAGCTTGAGAATCATGCTCTGGTAGTTTTCGCTTTCGGAAATATTCTTGATGAAATGCAGTATCGCAATCGGGGGGCAACCCTCGGGACCGAGCGGCGTCTGCACCAGAAGGGCGGGGAATTTGCTGCCATCACGGCGGCGACAGATAATCTCTTTGGCGGCGTGCAGGTCGACCGGACCGTCGGCAAGCGGCTTCTGCGAGCGGGGAATGCTGAATATATTGGAGATTTTCCGTCCCAGCATATCGTTTTGATTATAGCCGAAATCACGCCCCGCCTGCTGATTATAAATCAGAACCTGGTCGTCGAGGTCGGTGACGATAATGGCATCGGGGGAATAATCGACCAGCGCCGTCAGGATCGATTCCGATTGAATGAGAGCATTATTGGACTGCAGCAGTTCCCGGTTGGCGGCGGTGAGCTTATGCTGCTTTTCCGCCATGCTCCGCGCCATGGTATTATAAGCGGCGCTGAGCCTTCGAATTTCCTTGTCCCCTTCCTCTTCGACCACATACCGCTCCTCCCCCTGTGCCGTTTTCTCCATCGCTTCCACCAGCCGCGTCAGAGGCTCGCGGAATCCGCGGAAAATAAGATTAATTATCATCAATGAAATAAGGGCTGATATCAGAAAGAGCACAAAGAGCAGCTCGGCTTGATTACTCTGAGAACTTTCGGGAAGTCGGTTATTGACCGTGACCACCAGCGCGTTGTCGCCGATTTCGTCTCCGCGCCGCAGGAGATAACTGATGGTCTTGCCGTCCCGGCTGAGAACCGGAAGAATTTCGGTCTTAATGCCGGCGAGAAAAGGGGGAGCGGATGGGTCGTTGCTATTGCCATTGTGATTGAGTTCGAAAGTGGTCATGCCGGCGCCGGCAAGATTTATCAGGGTGTCGCGGCCGCGACGTCGGCAGAGAAGGTCAATCCTTTCAATTTCATGATTCCGGGCAAGAAGCTGGTCGGCTTCAAAGAAGAGGGTCTGGTCGATGACGTTAAGGCTGGAATCCGCGGAGATGATATTCATCAGCGAGGCCGCTTCGGCAGAAATCTTCTGCTCCATTTTCTCATAGAACTGCGAAGCAGTTTCCTCATCATCAGAATAGAGAAACACCAGCGCCAGCGCCGAGAAGATGAAGAGAATCTGAATGATAATCAGATGCGAAATGCGGACGAATAGACCCGGTTTAAATGAACGACCCATCAAATTTTCTCCGGCAAACTAATAACTGATGATGTTATCGGCAGGATGTACGATAAGAATTAGTGGAATCGGAGACAGGAATTAAAATAGGGAGTGGTGGAGGGGGGATGCCCGACTCTAACGTCAGGTGGCTGGTAGTACCAGCACACACCACTCCCTAAAATCTCTAACAACTCAAGGGAGCCTATAGTTCGCTTCCATTGATTAGCTCAGCAATCGATGTGCCACAATGTAGACTTGCGAGGTCAACGGCTTCCCTTGGCGCAATTCATAAATTTCTACTGAATAATAGCTTAGAAAAGCCCCGAAGAAATCAACTTGGATATCCTCCGCAAATTATGCGCAATATGCAAAAGAATTCATATTAAGAGCATTACAGAATCCGAAGCAGGCGGCGAACTTAGAAGTATTATGCTGACAGATATGAATCCCTCGTTAAGTGTTGTATTTAATGAGGATGCTCCAATTCCTCGATATATTTCTCGGCGGCAACGGCGGCGGTGGTGCCATCACCGACAGCATTGGTGATCTGTCGAACCAGCTGCGCCCGGACATCGCCGACAGCAAAAATTCCCTTAATAGAAGTTTCCATCCGCTCGTTGGTGATGATATATCCTCCGCTGTCTTTCTTCAGCGGCTCCCGGGTAAGATTTGAGTTGGGGACAAAGCCGACGAAAACAAAAATCGCTCCGACCTCAAGGGTAGAGGTCTCCCCTGTCTTAACGTTGCGGAGGGTGAGGTTTCGCACTTTGGTGTCGCCATTGATAGATTCGACGACCGTGTCCCAGATGAACTCCATCTTGGGATTCTGGAAAGCCCGTTCCTGGATGATTTTTTGCGCCCGTAGTTCGCTCCGGCGGTGAATGAGATAAACCTTGCTTCCGAACTTGGTAAGGAATATCCCTTCCTCGACCGCGGCGTCACCGCCGCCGACCACCGCTATGACCTGATTCTTGAAAAAGGCGCCGTCACAGATGGCGCAGTACGATACCCCTTTGCCGGCGAATAGGTTTTCACCCGGGACATTGAGATGATTGGGGGAGCCGCCGGTGGCGATAATAACGGCTTTGGCGCGGTAGATATCCCCGCCGGCGCTCACTACCATTTTATGATTGCCTTCGGTGTAGATTTCCGCCACTTCATCGGAGATTATTTCCAGCCCAAATTTCTTGGCATGCTCGGCCATACGCATCGCCAACTCCGAGCCGGATATCAGGTCAAAACCGGGATAGTCTTCAACTTCGGCGGTATTGGCGATCTGGCCGCCGGGGAGGAATTTCTCCAATAGAACCGTCTTCCGATTTGCCCGGGCCGAGTACAATCCGGCGGTCAATCCGCCCGGTCCGCCGCCCACAATCACGATATCATAGTCCTTCACTGACATTTCATTACCTCAAGTATTCTCTTATCTTGGATTCAAAAGAGGTCAAATTGATTCCAAAAATCTCAAGCAATTCCCTGTTGTCGGCAACGCCTCCGGCGCGAAGCATCTTCAGCTGGTCCACCGTCACCGGCGCCGGCTTCAGGAAACGCTCTATTACCCACGCGTTTATCATCATCAACCAGAAGGGAATATACAGGTTAAAGCGCTGGATATTCAAACTCTTTTTGATAATCTGCACCAGCTCACGGAATTCGAATACTTCCGGCCCGCCGATTTCAATAGTCTGATTGACGGCGCGCCGATTGTCGAGAGATGCGACCATGACTGATGCCAGGTCATCTATGAAAATCGGCTGAACTTTGTAGCGGCCATCGCCAATCACCGGCGCAAAGGGGAGCCGCTTGAACATCCGGGCGAATTTGTTGATAGAAATATCTTCAGGACCGAATACAAAAGAAGGGCGAAGAATGACAAACTCCAAACCGGAATTGCGGATAATTTCTTCGGATTCCCATTTGGCGCGGAAGTATTTCGTAAACGGTTTATCACTGGTGCCGAGAGCGGAAAGATAGATGATTTTTTTCACGCCGCAGGCCTGGGCGGCGTCAATTAGATTTCTTGTTCCCTGTATAACGGTCCTCTCGAAGGTCAGCTCTCTGGTTTCGGCGATGATGCCGACCAGATGATAGACTGCCTGCGCACCGGTGAATGCTTTTTCCAGCGATTTGGCGTCATGAATATCGCCCGCGGCGATATGGAAATTCTTCGCAGCCGGAATATTTTTCGGCGGTTTCCGGCTGATGACGACGACGTCGTGAGACGATTGGGCGAGCGCGCGCAGCAGACCCCGCCCGACAAAGCCGGTCCCTCCGACCACAGCCAGTTTCAAAAATCGACACCTTTCTGCGCCAGAATTCCCTTCTGGTAGGGATGTTTTATTTCCCGCATCTCTGTGACGAGGTCGGCTCTGTCAATCAGCCCTTTGGTGGCGCCGCGCCCGGTAATGACCAGGTGCAAGAGCGACGGTTTGGAATCGAGGAGATGTTCCATTTCATCCGGCATGACCAGTCCCAGGCTGACGGCGACATTGAGTTCATCGAGAATGACCAGTTGATATTTTCCCGAGGTCATCTTTTCAAGAGCCAGTTCGAGCGCCTTTTTGGCGGCGGCGCGATGCTCCTCAATCGGCTTTTTGTCATCGACAATGCCGACAAATCCCTCCCCCATGACATTCAATTCCACATTCGGCGCCAGTTTCTTGAGGCCGTCCAGTTCCCCGTATTTCCAGCTCCCTTTGATAAACTGAATTACGCAGACCTTCCAGTCGTACCCGACCGCCCGGATGGTCATCCCGAGGGCGGCGGTGGTCTTCCCTTTGCCGTCGCCAGTGTAAACTATCAGCAGTCCTTTTTCTTTTTTATCGATGTCGGTCATAAGAGATTCCCTTTATGAGTTGTCAGAAAGTACTATTTGATAAGCCGTTCGGCAAGAATTTCGATTGGGTGAACGACTTTGAATTTCTCCCCCATTTCGGCGCGGACTTTCATCTGGCATGCCGGACAGGAGGTCATCAGGTATTCCGCCGGAATAGAGGCATATTCCTCTTTCTTTTTCTGGAACATCGCTTTCGCCTCTTTGAAATGGACAAATCCGTAGGAGCCGGCCTGGGAGCAGCAGCGGTCGGCATAGAGAGGGTGATGAATTTCGACGTTATCCAGTTTCGAAATTAGACGCTCCGGCTCATGATGCAGTCCGGCGGCGCGGAGATGACAGGGGTGGTGATAAGTAACGGCGATTTTTCTATCGGAATGGAATTTCGAATAATCTATCTCCAGCCGGTTCAGATACTGACTGATATCAAAGCATTTGGCGGCAAGTAACTCGGCTTTTCTGCGGTAAGAGGAACCATCATCGAAGTAATGAGGGTACTCTTTCAGTTTCAGCAGGCAGGAGGCGCATCCGGTAATGACCGCCTTGAATGGCTCCAATCTATCAAGATTGTATTTCGCTTTCTCGATGAGACTGGCGCGATGACCATAAACTTCCTGGGGCAAGCCGCAGCATTTTTGAGGCGGAAGAGAGACATTGACGCCAAGGCGGTCGAAAACTGTGAAGATGGCGTCCCCCACTTTTGAGGCGAGAAGATTATCGGCGCAGCCATGAAAGAGG
>JBFMEF010000046.1 GCA_040753495.1 Candidatus Zixiibacteriota bacterium | reverse complement strand
AACCGCAGAAACCTTAAAATCCCCGTCATACTGACGACGCTTCTCCAACATCGTGAACACCTCCTTAAAATCAAATATACATCAGACCTTATTTCAGTGTCCACTCTTTCGGGGGAAGCTCAAACCCTTGCGGTTTCGACAATAACATTCCGTAGGGGCGAACCCGCGCGTTCGCCCATTGTCGAATTCAAGGTCGCGGCAGCAGCCATTGTGCCTTCCCAGAAAGTTGCGTCAGTTCTTAAGCCCGACTCCGGTCGGGGTGAGAACTGACGCCTCTTCAAAGGTTGCTCTCTCGTAGGTTGAAACCCTTGCGGTTTCGACTATGACATTATTGCAACAGCAATAATGTTACAAATTCTGATTTCGTGGCTGCCAGTCGCGCTACATCAGGTATCTCATATGTGCAACGAAGCAATCTTCCGTAGGGGCGAACCCGCGCGTTCGCCCACTGTCGAATTCAAGGTCGCGGCAGCAGCCATTGTGCCTTTCCAAAAAGTTGCGTCAGTTCCTAAGCCCGACTCTGGTCGGGCTGAGAACTGACGCCTTTTCAAAGGTTGCTCTCTCGTTGGTTGAAACCCTTGCGGTTTCGACTATAACATTATTGCATCAGCAATAATGTTATAAATTCTGATTTCGTGCCTGGCAGACCTTCAGATCGCCGGTAAATCACTGTCGAGCGAGGCGGAGGGATGACAACCTCGTCTTCCCACCATGCCCACAGCCCGCCGCGTCTCCCTGTTAATTTTCTTGACATCCGTCCCGATAATCATAGATTATCCCCGTTCCCCCGCCGTTGCGGGGGACAAGTTTTATGACGCCGGCGTAACTCAGTTGGTAGAGTAGCTGATTTGTAATCAGCCAGTCGGGGGTTCGAGTCCCTTCGCCGGCTAATTTGTCGAGGGACTCAGGCCGACTGCTCGCCCGCCGCAGGCGGGTCGATTGAATATGATATACCGCCAGATGGCGGTCCGACATTGGAGGGGTTCCCGAGCGGCCAAAGGGAACAGACTGTAAATCTGTCGGCGAAGCCTTCGGAGGTTCGAATCCTCCCCCCTCCATTAATAACTTTATCGTCAATGCGCATTCCTTTAATCTTATCTATGAAATCCCCCTTCGTGCCGCACCTTACAGATTCATCTTTCGAATATTCATCAGCAGTGGGGCACGACCCCTCTTGTCCGTCGACCGCCGAAGGCGGGTCGCCTCGCGCCAATTCTCAGTGGTTGCGCCAGCAGGCAGGTCAAAATCCCCCCGAGTTACATGTCCTTCCCGTGTGATGAGTGGGGATTTTGACAATCATCCGTAGGGGCGAACCCGCGCGTTCGCCCACTGTCGAATTCAAGGTCGCGGCAGCAGCCATTGTGCCTTCCCAAAACGTTGCGTCAGTTCCTAAGCCCGACTCCTGTCGGGGTGAGAACTGACGCCTATTTAAAGGTTTCCCTCTCGCGGGTCCAAACCCTTGCGGTTTTGATTATAGCATTATTGCATCAGCAATAATGTTATAAATTCTGTCAAGCGGCTTGGGGTTTTGACGATCTCTATTTTCAAGCGCCGTCAGGTGTCCCACCTGACGGAATAAAGATACCAGTTTCTGGATTCCCCCGCCACGGCGGGCAGGCGTCTTCACGGGAATGACAATAAAGGATAATTCATATCCTTTCACGTTGCGGCAGGTCTGCTATCTATTAAGTCAAGCCATTTTGGTTTTTATAGGAATCTGTCAATCTCGACTTGGTCGGCCTGCCCGCCGTGGCGGGGGACCAGGTCGTAGGTCGTCCCGACTCAAAGGCGGGATCATGGTTGCGCCATGCTCATCTTCCTCGTCATTGCCAGTCGCATCAATATTGACTCTCTTCTTCAATAAACAATCCGTATCACTAAATAGGTATTTGCCGAGGCTATGAGAAAAATAATCGTTATATCAATGATTACTTTGGATGGCGTTATGCAGTCCCCTGGTGGACCCAGGGAAGATACATCAGGCCGTTTCAAATATGGCGGTTGGACTACATCGTATGGTGACGAAGTTGGCGGCAAGCTCGTTCATAAACAGATGCAGCAACCTGTGGATTACCTCTTGGGCAGAAAGACATTTGATATTTGGGCCCCCTATTGGCCCAAACATGCTGACATTTGGCCTCGCATAAATCAGGGCGCAAAATACGTTGTCTCGCGGACCAGGAAAAAATCAGGTTGGAAGAATTCCGTATTCATCAGAAGCGTGGCCGATATCAAGAAACTTAAAGAGTCACAAGGTCCTGACATTCACGTTTGGGGCAGTGGTAAGCTCATTCAGACACTACTCAAAAATGATTTAGTTGATGAACTCTGGCTCAAAATTTTCCCGTTGACTCTTGGTAAAGGAAAAAAGCTGTTCGATAATGGCACCGTTCCGGCAGCATTCACGCTAATGGAGAGTACGGTGACATCAAGCGGAGTGATCATTGCCAATTACAGACGAACAGGAACAGTCACGATAGGGGCTGTTAGAGCTTAACGCGCCTGACTGTGCCAGACGACCCATAGGAGGTACTCTTACAATATGCGACCCCTACGGTATTCCATCAATCTCACATTGGATGGCTGCTTCGACCATCGCGAAGGCATCGCGGATGAAGAGTTGCATCGACACGCGGCCGAAATCATCGAACAGGCCGATGCGCTTCTCTTTGGCCGGGTGACTTACGAAATGATGGAGGCAGCATGGCGGGTGCCGGCGCAGACAGGCGCAAGACCGGATTGGATGGAAGAGTGGATGCTGCCTTTTGCCCGGACTATCGACGCGGCGAAGAAGTATGTTGTGTCAAGCACCCTGAATCGGGTCGATTGGAACGCGGAACTCGTGCCTGGAGACCTGGGAAAAGCCGTCCGGCAGCTCAAGCAGGAGCCGGGCAAGGGACTATTCGTGGGAGGCGTAAAGCTCGCGCAATCGTTGACGGAACTGGGATTGATCGATGAATATGAGTTCATACTGCATCCCAGACTCGTGGGCCATGGACCGACGATATTCGCGGGGCTTGCGAAACATATCGACTTAAAGCTCGTGGGCCGGCTGGAATTCGGTTCCGGGGCGATGGCCATGCGGTATGTGCCGAAAAGGTAGCCGTAGGTCGGGTTCTACCGCGCCGTCAGGAGTCTCTCCTGACAGTCTTTCTTACCGCCC
The DNA here is from genome assembly GCA_040753495.1 of Candidatus Zixiibacteriota bacterium. NCBI lineage: Bacteria > Pseudomonadati > Candidatus Zixiibacteriota > Candidatus Zixiibacteriota bacterium. The sequence goes on along the minus strand of JBFMEF010000046.1, from coordinate 3,331 downwards.
TTCTGAAGCAGAGCAGGTCAAAATCCCCCCGAGCCATGTGTGCATGCGTGGCGCGAGCGGGGGTTTTGACAATCTTCCGTAGCGGCGAACCTGCGCGTTCGCCCATTGTCGAATTCAAAGTCGCGGCAGCCGCCATTCTGCCTTCCCAAAACGTTGCGTCAGTTCCTAAGCCCGACTCCTGTCGGGCTGAGAACTGACGCCTCTTTAAAGGTTGCCCTCTCGCGGGTCCAAACCCTTGCGGTTTTGATTATAGCATTATTGCATCAGCAATAATGTTATAAATTCTGAAACCCTTTCCTAACACCTTTCATTTCCCGATCCGACAATACCGCCCCCGAACCTCGCCGCAAAATCGCCAACTCTTCGACGTTGATTTTCCGCCAAACCATAATATAGAAAGGAGTATACTCTATGCCCCTGTCCGCCAAAAAACTCGCTGCCCTGCGGCGCAACGCTCTCCGTTCCACCGGTCCCAAAACCCCGGAAGGCAAAAAAAAATCGAGCCGAAACGCCATTCGCCACGGTTTCTTCGCCCGGGACCTCATCGTAAACTGCCCCTATCTGAACGAATCACCTGCCGACTATGACCGCTATGATTCCGTAATTACGTCCCATCTCTGCCCCAATTCTCAAGCCCAGGAGCTCCTCGCGAAAAAACTCACCTTCTCCGTCTGGCGTCAGCAACGCCTTATCACGGCGTTCCTCTCGCACATCGAAGCCCGCGTCCATATTCTCTCCGAAAAACTGCCCCGCAATTCCCCTCTGAAAAAAACCTTCAAAGAGGCCGACCTCCCCTTCAACCTCTCATCCCTGCCCCCCCGGCTATTGTGCCGGCATCTTTCCCATATAGGCAGAATCTCCCTCTCTGATGACCCTCTGTCTCGGCGGCTCCTCAAATATCAGAAATCACTCGCGCGCGAAATCAGCCGCCTCCTGGACCTCTACTACACTTTGAAAAAAGACGAAGACAGAGACCGGTAAGCAATCGTTATTCTTCGATTCTAAAACGAATACGAACCTATAACGTTAAGATAGATAACAACTTAAATAATTGAAGATGCGCTTTGAAACCTCTATCCTCTCAGTTTCAACGCCAGTAGCGTAATCCAAGAAGTTGCGTCAGCGGAGTAGGTCAAAATCCCCCCGAGCCATGTGTGCATGCGTGGCGCGAGCGGGGGTTTTGACAATCATCCGTAGGGGCGAACCCGCGCGTTCGCCCACTATCGAATTCAAAGTCGCGGCAGCCGCCATTCTGTCTTCCCAAAGAGTTGCGTCAGTTCCTAAGCCCGACTCCTGTCGGGCTGAGAACTGACGCCGCCTGTCCGCGCCGCTCAGGACAAATTACTGCTGATATCTTCAACTTTGCGCCCCAATTCGGTCCCTTCCGCAAGGTTACGTCGATTGATTTTATGCCCGCCGCCGCAGAACCAGAAGCGTAATATCATCCGTCAATGGCGTATCCAGGATAAACTCCTCCACATTCCCGCGCACTGCGGCAATCACCTCCGCGGCTGAAAGGCAATGGCAGTTCGACAATGACTTCTGCAATCTCTCCTCTCCGTAAAACTCACTCTCCCGCTGCGCTTCCGTTAAGCCATCGGTGTAAATCAGAAGTAAGTCATCGGGCGCCAGCGCCACTGTCCTCTGCTCCCAAAAAACTCCGTCAAACGCCCCCATCATTATACCGGTCCCGTGCAGGGGAGAGCGCTCGCCATTCTGACGGCAGAAATAGGGAGGATTATGCCCGGCATTGATATATTCAAGGGTATGTCGCTCAGTATCGAGGATGCCTATAAACAGCGTCGCAAAATGGTCCTCGGCGCTATGCTTGCACAACTCCCGCGAGACTATCTCCACCGCCCGCGACAGTTCAAACTGCCGGTCGTAATACAGCACCCGGAAGGAGCCAAGAATATCCGACATCAGAAGCGCCGCTCCCATTCCCTTACCGCTGACATCGCCGACCATCAGGATTGTCCGTCCGTCGGCAAGCGCGGCGACATCATAAAAATCGCCCCCGACCAGCTGCGACTGTTTCTGATATGCGCAGACATCATATCCGGGAATTTCGGGAATCTTAGCCGGAAGGAGACTTGATTGTATCGATGATGCCCGCTCCAGCTCCGCTTCCATCAACCGACGCTGCTGCCGTTCCTCCAGGAGAGAATAGTTCAGCAGGCGCGAGGCAATCAGATTACCGAAAGTTGCCAGAAGACGCAGCGTATCTTCGCCGTACCGATGACGCGGGTTCCGCGTGTCGATATAAAGAACCCCCAGGATTTCCCCTTCGTCGAAAAGCGGCACCGCCGCCGCCGATTGCATACCGAGGCTGACTATCGACATCTGTTGGGCAAAGCGCGGCGCCTGTTGAATATCGTTGACCACTACCGAATTCTTGTTGGAAATAATGTCATGGATAAGCGTTTTCGACAGACTGAATGCGCAGAGATTTTTCCCTTCAACCGTCATCGCCGAGGCGCAGCAAACCCCCATATCGCTGCCGTCCTTAAGAAGTATGGCGTATCTCTCGGCTGGGAAAACGCGCGCCACCAGTTCCAGAGCATGGTCGAGAATCTCTTCTTTGGGACCCGGAAGCACCAGGATTTTCGCCATCTCGATGAGGGTATTCATCACTTCCGGGGCATCGGCAATCCGCGCCGGGAGTGGTTTGAGGGCTTCGTCTATGGGAAGAACACGGGACGTCTGCAGATTTGATTCGCCCGATGATAAACCGGCGCCCCGGTCTTCAGTTTTGTGTGGTACATCGGCCGCTTCCTGCACTGTGAAATCAACCGCTCCAAACGAGATGCGGTCGCCCGCTTTTATCGCAGTCGGCTTCGTCAGTTTTACGCTGTTGATAAAAGTGCCGTTGTGGCTGTTGGAATCAGTCAGGAGGAATTGACTGTTGCCATTGAGAATCTCGATGACGGCATGCTGTCTTGAGACCGACGGGTCCGGAATCACCAGATGGCACTCCTCGCTCCGTCCTATGATGTAACGGCCTGCGGCTAACTCCAGTGACAACTCTCTATCGCCGATTTTTCTTACCAGTTTCAGCACTAACTATTTCTTTCGGATTGACAGTTGATGTTTCTCAGAATTACGGATATTCCGGTCGTTAATTTGACTGAACGACCCTTAATGATAATTCTCTCTTCGCACAATATACGAAGTCTTATTGGACAGGGTCAAATCCTTTCCTTCCCCATAAAAAAACCCTCCCATTGCTGGGAGGGTTTGTGGTGTATTCCTGAAGTTTGGTTGAGTCGGGCGAGGAAGCCGTTACTTCAGGAGGACCATTTTCTTGGTAGCCGAGAAGGCGCCGGCTTCA